>NZ_RWKS01000020.1:0-66233 GCF_003985085.1 Sphingomonas sp. TF3
CCATGATCGTCGAACTCGCCGAGCGCGGCGATCCGATTGACATGGTATTGTTCGCCGATCCCGGCGCCGAGAAGTCCCGGACCTACGACTACATCCCGCTGTTCCGGCGCTGGATGGCCGGCCGCGGCATCGCGTCCGAGATCGTCCGTTACCAGCCTCGCAACTTCAAGCACTGGCCGCCCTATGCGGGCATTGCCGAGAACATGCTCACGAACGCCACCCTGCCCTCCGTGGTCTTTGGTGGGGGGTCGTGTTCGCAAAAATGGAAGGCGGCCCCGCAGGATGCGTGGACCGCCAGATGGGAACCGGCCCGCCGCTGCTGGGACGAGGGCGGCCGTGTCGTCAAGCTGATCGGCTATGACGCATCTGCGCGCGATACGCAGCGTTACCACCACGCGATCGGGTGCGAGGATCCTCGCTACACCTATCGCTATCCCTTGCGGGAATGGGGATGGTCGCGGCCGGAATGCGAGGCACGGATCGCGCGCGCCGGCTTGCCCGTGCCGCCCAAGTCGAGCTGCTTCTTCTGCGGTAGCATCAAGCCCGACGAGGTGCTGGAGCTTTCGGTCGAGGAGCTGCGCGTCATCGTGCTGATGGAGGCTCGGGCCAAGCCGCGTCTCCGCAACGTCGCCGGCCTCTGGCGCAAGCCGGTGCTGGGCCATCGCGGTGCGACGCCGCGCCCCGGCAGCATCACCGAGTTCATCCGGACGCGCGGTCTGCTTCCTCCGGCCGAGGTCGACCATATCGTCGAGACTGCGCCGATCGCGCTGCTCGACTTCCAGGCGGCACAGGCCGCCCTCCCCGTCGACCAACGCGCGCCGATGGGTCGCTGGCTCGACGACTTCCACCGCGCGGCCGATGCGCTCGAACGGAGTCCCGCCCATGCCTAACCCGATCATCAAGCAATTCGTCGTTGAAGGCGTCTCCGGCTTCCCGCTGGAGATGCTCCACATAGATCAATGCTGGCCCGCGCGCGCGGCCGACGCAGCCGCCCTTGGCGGACGGCTCAACGTCGCCGGTGATCGGCCTGCGCAACCGGCCAAGATCATCCTGGCGACGGCCGCCAAATACGCACCCAACCGTCAGCGTTGGCGCTCATTCGGTTGGCAAGTCATCGACTGACGATCGACGCTTTCTGAGGGGAGGCAGCCTTCGGAGCCGGTGAGCCTGGATGCTCGCCGACCCAAAGGAGCCCAACATGCACAGCATTGCCGTCTATCTCGTCCAGCTCGCCTATGGCGGCCCTGAAGAGGGCGGTTGGTTTTACCAGACCGGCGAACTCTGCACCGATCCGGAGCTGACGGCCTTCGGCACCACCTTTGCCGATGGGCACGAAGCCCGGGTGAAAGCCATGTCGGACGAGGTTCAGGCCCACCTCGATCGCGACTGGAACACCGGTGATCACGCGCGGGAGATCAGCAGCGTCCTTTCCGCCGGGCGCTTCGAGGCCCGCGTCCACGATGGCTGGCCTCCTCTCGCCTTCCCGGCAGAGCGTCCCCGTTACGAATGACCCGAAAATGCTCGGGTTGCTCCACATCGCCAACTTTCAGGAGTCCGGTCCCATGAAAACCTTCACCGTTCACTGCGAATACCCTGCCCCCTATCGCGCCGAGCTCACGGTCGAGGCGGAGGATCTCATCGGGGCCTGTCGTGCCGCGATCGACGCGTCACACACGACCGACGGGTGGAAGAGCCTCGAGACGGAGCACCTCACCTACGTCACCGCGATCGCCGAAGGAGCGGACATTGATCCTTGGCGTTTTGTCCCCGATGGAGCGGATGCCTCCGTCCTCACCGTCCCTCGTCTGTTCACGGATGTGGCGGCCCTCGCGGGCTTTGCCGCGACCCGGAGTGACGATCTGGTCGACCAACTCCGCATCATGGTCGATGCCATCGGCGCCGATGGTGGGTTACGGATCACCCCAGCAGCGATGGTGCGCCTGTGCGCGACCGGAAAGGCCATTCTCGACGACATCGCGTGCTGCGGGTTAAGCCCCACTTCAAGCGCTGCGCCAAGCGTGGGTGCTGTTCTGCCCGACGCCATCTGACGTCCGACAGCCTTCCGCCAGAGGATGCGGCATATGGGCGGCCGCGAGGCCCCCGCAATCGCAAAAATCCGGGCCGAGTTGCCGCTTCGCGGCTGCCCGCTCCACCCCGGTTTTTGCGGTTTCCCTTCGCTGCGCTCCGGTGCGGGCGCCTCTCATTCGGCCGCCCAGGAGATGCGCATCCGGCGGATAGGCCGCCGGCCCAGATCAGATGAAGGGCTTGACCCATGACCACTTCCCTTGCCGCAGCACTTTCCGCACTGGAGCTCGGACACCTCGAACCCCACGCAGAAGAGGTCTCAGGAATGGCCCCTCCCCCGTCCGAGGCCCTTGAGCAGACCACCACCGCCATCTGGAGCGATCTGTTCGCAACCCTCCAGAACACGTCGCTCGAGCGTGACATCGAAGAGATGGGCTGGGGTCTGGTCAACCTCTTCCACCGTGCCGCGGCCAAGAAGCACGCGACAATCGACCGCCTTACCGATGAGATCAGGCTGCTGATCGCCGAGCAGGACGGTTCGGAGATCAACACCTCCAACCTCGAGGAAAAAATCGACCTCGCCAAGAAGATCGAGGAAGCCGCCTCCTGCTACGAGCTGATGCGCGACACTGCGGCCGGGCATTATATCCGCGAAACGGGCCGCTCCTGGATTCCGTCGACCGGCAACCGCATCTCGCTGGGAGTCACGTCCGCAATCGTCGATGGGCGAGCATTCCTCCGCGCACGCCGCGAGCGGATCCGCGACGCGAATACGGCACAGGGTACGCCGGTCGTGTTCGCAGGCGGAAGGCTGACCTTCAGGACCGATGAGGACATGAAGGCGTTCGGCGACAATCTGCTGCGCACCCTCAACGCGGTTCGGGAGCGTGTCGGGGACATGTATCTCGTCCATGGCGGCGACATGAAGGGGATCGAGCGCATCGCCGCCTCCTGGGCCGAACAGCACGGCATCCAGCAAGTCCGCTTCGGTCTCGATCGCAAGCTCGGAGATCGTGCCGGCTTCCGTCGCAACGAGCAGATGCTCTCGCTGAAACCCCGCTACGTCATCGCCTTCCAGGGCAACGGCGTGACCGAGCGTCTGGTGATCGATGCGAAGAAGGCGGGCATCCGGGTGGTCGATCGTCGCGGCCCATTGGGTACGCCCCCCGCCGCTCAAAACACTCAGACCGACCGCAAGGTCGCCTGAGTTTACGGCTCGGCCGCTGGCATGCCAGCGGCCGAGCCGTTTGCGGCTTCGCCGTCGCCCGCGCCGACGCGGCGCATCAACCATCAATCCGCCAAGGAGCGGCGCCGTGTCTCGCCCCAAGGCGCGTAACATCGGGGTCGGCGATCGTCGGAGACCGCTGGGAACAGCGCCTGCGTCACTCGATCCGGAACGCCGGCAGCGATCCCGTTGACCTTGCGGGGGCACTGGTTTTCCCGGTGCCCCTCCAAACTTAGCGGCGATCTGCTCCAGTCTGGACGGCGAGATAGCGCCTCACGATTTCGAGGTGGGTCTCCATTGTCTGGATTGTGCAATGCGGATCTGGGGCAACCCAACGAGAGGTCTGAGGGTATCGGAAGACCTGGAGCGCATGGGGTTCGTCGAGCGAACCCATGAGCGCGTCCATTGCCGGATCGCGATCGGTATACAGGCCGCCGCTGATCGCCTGCGTGTAGCAGCGCTCAAGACTGTGCCCAATCATCATTAGCCATTCCTCGTCCCGGCCTTGGTGGCTGAGGACAGCCTTGAGCGAAAGCTCCAGCGCATGCGCCACAAGCTGGAAGAAGGGCCAATGGACTGATTTGTCCGTTGCCGGTTGCTCGTTCAGCAAGGTTGCCGCGTTGCCGTAACAAACTGCCATTGCGAAATACTCAAGATCGCGGCGATCGGCGGGCGGCTTTTGGGACGTCGAATTTGGCATTCTGCGCAGATTGCCGTCTGTTCGAATAAATCGCCAGCGCCTTGAGCAATGCGGCGGCGTGATCGGGAATGGTTCATTGCAGCCCGCTCTTTTGAGCTTGTCGATCACTGGCAAGCTGCGGGCCGGCGGCTGAAACCGATCCTCAAGGCCCTCGGCGTGCCGGCGCAAACCCGTTCACCGTGATGTCGGCGAAACGTGTGTTGTTCCTTTCCCGATACGCGCGGCGCCTGAGCAGATGGGCGTCGGTGGCAATGCGTCTATCAGGTCGGTGCGAGACGATGCGCGAACGTGCCGGTCGAGTTCATGCCATGAATTAAGGGCCGGGGGCCGACACAATCTGACCATCTGTGGATCTCCTCGAGCTTGCCGATGCCCGCTTGGGATCGGTGCCAATGGTCCTCGCTCTATCGGGGGCCGGCTTATCTGGTTGCGCCGTCGCTGGCTCTTTGCGGCCGGGCGGGAAGGAAGTGGATGATCTTGGTGCCGCCGGGTCGAGAGGTCCGGCGCGTGGACACAGACGAGAATGGCGGACGATCCTGCACTGTTTCCCGTGTTCGTGTCGGCAGTGAGGGACAATCCCTTCTCTTTCACCTGACCCCTAAGTCGGCCGTTCGCCGCCTCCAACCCGCAATCCTTCGGGCCGAGTTGCCGTGTGCCACGGCTGCCCGCACCACCCCTCGCCTCGGGGTTCCCCTGCGCGCTGGCGCGCTTCGGTGGAGGCACCGTCCTGGCCGCCTTTTCCGGGGATCAGTCGAAGGGATCATCCCTCGGCCGTCAGATAAGGAAACCTCGACATGCAGAACATCGTCATCCTCGCCGGCAACGTCGGCGCCACCCCGGAAGTCCGCACCACGCAGGGCGGCACCAAGATCACCCACTTCTCGCTCGCAACCTCGCGGCCGAAGCGCGACAGCGACGGCAAGGTCATCAAGGATCGCGACGGCTACCGCGTCGAGGACACCGAATGGCACCGGATCACCTGCTTCAACGGCGTTGGCAAGACCGTCGAGGACTATGTCCAGAAGGGCATGAAGGTGATGGTCCGCGGCAGGATCCACTACACGACCTGGACCGACCAGGACGACATCAAGCGCTACGGCACCGAGATCATCGCCGACGAGGTCACCTTCCTCACCCGCGCCCGTCAGGCCTCCGAACGGTCGGGCAACGGCAACGACACGACCGAAGACGACGACATCCCGTTCTGAAGCGGCTTCGGCCCGGTGGCGAAAGCCACCGGGCCTTTTCTATGTCTGCGGTCAGCGGAAATCACGCGGCTTAATCTTGATGCCCTCGGTCGGTTGGCCGGGGATGATCCCGGACCCGAGCCGCAGATCGGGAATGTAGATTTCCCTCGCGGCCCGCCCCAGGGGCTGATGCTCGGGATCGCGCGGGTCCGAGGACATCGGGTTTCTGACCACGTCTGCCCTGCTGACCCGATAGATATCGGCGACGTCGGCGCGGCGGCCGACGCTCGCCAGCATGCCCGACAGATCGTCGAGCCGCTGAGCGATGATATGGATGACCTCACCTTCGCGCTGCACCTGGCCACGCACGCCCATCATCGACGCGCCGAGCACCGTGCGACGGTTGGCCTCGAAGACCTTGGTCCACACCACGAGGTTGGCAACATCGGTCTCATCCTCCAGCGTGATGAACATGACGCCCTTCGCGCTCCCCGGTTTCTGCCGGACGAGAACGATGCCGGCGAGCTCGATCCAGCGCCCATCCTTGATGGCGCGCAGCGCCTCGCAGGTGATCATCTTGCGCGCCTTGAGTTCGTCGCGCAGGAAAGCGAGCGGATGCGCCCGGAGCGATAGGCCCGAAGCGCGGTAGTCTTCGACGACCTCCGCGCCCTCCCCCATCGACGCGAGCATGACCGTCGGCTCGATCGCCTCCTGCCGCAGCTTGCCGTCGCGTTCATCGGCAGCCGCGAATAGGGGTAGCGCCGCGCTTCCGAGGCCCTTGACCTCCCACAGCCCGGCGCGGCGGTCCGCGCCCAGCGATCCGAACCCGTCGGCATCGCCGATCCGGTCGAGCGCGCCGCGCCCGACGCCGGCACGGCGCTGGATCTCCTCGATGCTGGTATAAGCCGTCGTGCCACGCGCGGTAACGATCGCCGCACCATCGGCGTTCGAGAGGTCGCGTGCCATGCGCAGCCCGAGACGGACGGCCTTGTACCGTCCGCGGCTCGCTTCCAGCGTGCAATCCCATCGACTGGCGTTCACGTCGATCGGCCGTACTTCGACCCCGTGCTGGCGCGCGTCGCGCACGATCTGCGCCGGCGCGTAAAACCCCATGGGCTGCGCATTGAGCAATGCCGCGCAGAAGGCGTCGGGATGATGGCATTTCATCCAGCTCGACGCATAGGCGATCAACGCGAAGCTCGCGGCATGGCTCTCGGGGAAGCCGTAGGAGCCGAAACCCTCAATCTGCTTGAACGTCTTTTCCGCGAATTCCTGATCATAGCCGCGGCCGACCATGCCGCTGATCAGCTTGTCGCGAAAATGGCTGACCCCGCCTGTGAGCTTGAACGTCGCCATCGCGCGCCGCAACAGATCGGCCTCGCTTGCCGTGAAGCCGGCGCACTCGATCGCCACCCGCATCGCCTGCTCCTGAAACAGGGGCACGCCGAGCGTCTTTTCCAGGACCCGGCGCAGCTCCTCGGTCGGATAGGTGACGGCCTCCTCGCCGTTACGGCGCCGCCTGTAGGGATGGACCATGTCGCCCTGGATTGGCCCGGGGCGGACGATCGCGACCTGGATCACGAGATCGTAGAATGTCTTCGGCGCCATCAGCGGGATCGACGCCATCTGCGCGCGGGATTCGATCTGGAAGACGCCCAAGGTATCTGCCTTCCTGATCATCGCATAGGTCGCGGGATCTTCGGCCGGTATCGTCGCGAGGTCGTGCTTGATGCCCTTGTCGTTCTCGAGAAACTCGAACGCGCGGCGCATGCAGCTCAGCATCCCGAGCGCCAGCACATCGACCTTCATGAAGCCCAAGGCGTCGATGTCATCCTTATCCCATTCGATAACCTGGCGATCGTCCATCGCCGCCGGTTCGATCGGCACAAGCTCGTCGAGCCGATCGCGGGTCAGCACGAACCCGCCGGGATGCTGCGACAGATGGCGCGGCGTGTTGATCAGCGTCCGCGCCAATTCGAGCGTCAGCGCGAGGCGCTTGTCGTTCAGGTCGAGATTGAGTTCCTCCGCGTGCTTCGCCTCGACGCCTTCGCGGCTATATCCCCAGACCGCACCCGACAGGCCGGCCGTCATGTCCTCCGACAGTCCGAGCGCCTTGCCGACCTCGCGCACCGCGCCGCGCGCGCGGTAGCGCGTGACGACTGCGGTGAGCGCGGAGCGCGTCCGGCCATAGGTCTCGTAGATCCACTGGATCACCTCTTCGCGGCGCTCATGTTCGAAATCGACATCGATATCGGGTGGCTCGCGCCGCTCGGCCGAGACGAAACGCTCGAACAGTAGTTCCGAGCGGACCGGGTCGATCGAGGTGATGCCAAGCACATAGCAGACCGCGCTGTTCGCGGCCGACCCCCTGCCCTGACACAGGATCTCCCGCCGCCGCGCTTCCGCGACGATCGAATGGACGGTCAGGAAGTAGGGCGCATAGTCGAGCTGGGCGATGAGCCGAAGCTCATGCTCCAGCTGCGCGCGCACCTTGCCTTCGATGCCTTCGGGATAGCGTTCGGGGGCCTTCTCCCAGGTCAGCCGTTCGAGCTCCTGTTGCGGGGTGCGGCCCGGCACCTGGATCTCGTCGGGATATTGATATTTGAGTTCGTCGAGGCTGAATGTGCAGCGCGCCGCGAATTCGACGCTGCGCGCAACCGGCCGCGTGTCCTTCAGGTAGCGGCGAAAGAGCCGCTCCATCTCTTCTCCGGTCTTGAGATAGCGATCGGCAAATCGTTCGCGCGCCGCCCCCAGCGTATCGATCGTGCATTTTTCCCGGATGCAGGTGACCACATCCTGCAGCAGCCGACGGTCGGGCGTGTGATAGAGGACGTCGTTGGTGGCGATGGTCGGCACGCCCGCGGCGGCCGCGAGCGCCGACAGATCGCGCAGGCGGATTGCGTCTTTCGGCCGCCGCCTGACGACAAGCGCCATATGGGCGCGATCGCCGAACATGTGCTTTGTCCGCGCCAGCGCGGCCTCGGCCACCGCATCGGCGCGATCGGGGACGAGTATCGCGAGCAGCCCTTCGTTCCACTCCGCGACATCGGACCATTCAAGGTGGCAAGCGCCCTTTCCCGCCCGACCTTTGCCGACGCTGAGGAGCCGGCACATGCGGCCATAGGCCGCCCTGTCGGTGGGATAGACCAGCAGCGCCGTCCCGTCGGTGAGATCGAGCCGACAGCCGATGATGGCGCGGACGCCGGTCGTTTTCTCGGCGTCCCAGGCCCGCACGATGCCGGCGACCGAATTGCGGTCGACGATGCCGAGCGCGGGCAACTCCATGCGCGCGGCCGTGACGAACAACTCCTCCGGGCTCGACGCACCGCGCAGGAAGCTGAAATGGGTCGTGACCTGCAGCTCGACATAACGGGCCTCGCCCTCGCTCACGCGAACGCCCCGTGCAGGAACCAGCGCATCGATCCGGTCGATGGGCTCTCTCCGTCCCCTGCACGGAACAGCCAGTAACGGCCGCCGCTCATGGTCTCGACCTGATAATAGTCGCGGATGCTGAGCGGCTGCTCGCTCTCGATTCCGGCGTCACGCCACCATTCGCCGTGCAGCCGTTCGGGTCCGTCGCCCTGCGTGACCCGGTATCGCTTGCCGCGCCAGATGAACATCCTCGGCGCGTCATCGGGCAGAAGGGCGATGACCTCGATTGCTTCGGGCCGCGCCAGCATCCGTGCGGGGCGCGGCAGATCATCGTCCCATCCCGCGCCCCGCGCGGTATCGAGCGCCGGTGAACTCGTCGCCGAGCGCTCGGGCATCTCGCTCGGGTGCGGCGCCATGCGGTGCAGGCACCGACTGCCGAAACGGTTGGAGAGGGTATCGACCAGAGCGGCGAGATCCGGCCCGCGCTTGCCCAGGCGCTCCAGGCTCTCGCCCTGTCGCGCGGCGACGGGCTCCATCAGCGAGACCAGCAAGGTCATCGATTCGATCCCAAGACCTGGCTCGACAGTCTCGATCTTCGCGCAAAGAAGTTTCGACAAATGGGTCTGGTCGCGGCTCGGCGTAGCGGTGCCGACCCGGATGACCTGCGTATGCCCGTCCACCCGGAGGAAATAGCAATCGAGGCGCCGCGCGCCCTTGCCTGCCCGGCCAAGCTGATCGGCGATTTCGGCGATAAGATCGCCGATCACCTTGGCAAACGCCTCCGCTGTCGCGATTGGCTCCATGAAGCCGCGGCGCGCGCGGGGCAGATGCTCGGGGAATATCGGCTCGATCGGTTCGGACACAGCCCCAAGCGCCTGATCGAGCCGGCGGTGCAGGCTACGGCCGAACCGCTTGGCGAGCGGCCCGCGCGGAGCGCCAATCAATTGCTCGACACGTTCGAAGCCGAGCTTTCGCAGTCCCTCAACGACATGGGCTTCTAGCCGCAGCGCCCGTATCGGCAGGAGTGCGATCGCTTTGCGGTGGTCGCCAGGTTCGATCGTCACCGGCCGACCGGCGGGGACGTGCCGTGCGACCGCATGGGCACAGCCTGCGGTGTCGGCGACAGCAATCTGAACCGATACGCCGAAGGCGGCCACGCGGCGGTGGAGATCCTTGAGCAAGGCCGCCTCGGTGCTGAACAGGGCCGCGCAGCCGGTAATGTCGAGCCACAGCCCGTCGGGTGCATCGGGCGCGACGATCGGCGAGTATCGCTGGCCCGCCCATAGCGCCAAGCGGCGCAATCCCTCGACATCGGCTTCAGGTTGCGCGTCGACGACGTCGAGCTCCGGCACGAACGAGCGCGCCCTGGTGATGGTCATGCCGGGCGCAATGCCGAGCGCGCGTGCGCCGGCATCGACCGCCGCGACGATACGCCGGCCATGATCGGGGATCGCCGTGACAAGCGGGCGTGTCGGGGTTGGTGTGTCGCGCCGGTCAGGCGGCGACTTGGCGGCCTGCCGCCGCAGCCGGTCTGTCGACCAGTGCGGCAGGTAGACCGATACGACCCGTCGCATCGCAGCCCTCCACTATCCATGCGTGCGGATTCCCCCCGCGCACGCGCTCCAGCTCGACGTGCCAGCGCGCGCGGCCGAGGCTCGGGATGCCGAGATCCTCGCTTGGCCTGGCCGTAATCCGCCACCGCGTGACAGCGGCGGTTCCCTCGGCGGCCTGCTCGGGCTTGGACGCACGCCGAAAGACGAAGGCGGCGACGCCTGATCCCTCGGCGGCGAGCTGGAGACGCTTCGATGCCGTGGTGCTATATTTGGTGACCTCGCCGACCACGCCCCCAAGGCCGGAATGACGCAGGCATTCCTCCATGGCGAGCAGGACGTTCGCGTCGCTGCCCGCCTCGACATAGATTATACGATCGGGATGGAGCCCCGCGAGATGGAGCGCGGGCGCGAACAGGTCGCGCCACCGCAGGCACCAGAGGACCGGACCTTCCACCCGTGCGAGGATGCCGGCGAGAAAGATCGTCGCGCTCGCATCGTCGGCAAGATCGGGACTGCCGGCGACCTCATGCAGCGCGCCGCTGGCTATACCGCCGCCCGGCAGGCTGGCGTCGATGGCCTCCAGCCCGAACGGAATCGATCCATGGCGCGCGCCCACGCCTTCGATCTGCGCGATACGCGCTCGCAGATTTTCGATGACGCTGGCTTCGCGCATAACATTCAAAAGACTCGGGCGGTTGATTCGTTCGCTATTTGTTCTATTCAGTCCGTTCGAGAGTCAAGCGTCGGGGGCGTATCGATTTTGCCTCCGGCGGTGGATAACCGCCTTCGCCGGGCTTTTGAAGGCCGCAAAAAATTTGTGCGAAGCGACGCGTCCTGGATGCCAGGAGGGTATGGGAGCGTGATGGCTGCGGATTTCCACCTCGACCGATTCGTGACGGCACAGGCGACGACCTATGACATTGCGCTGGCCGAGATCCGGCGCGGCGCCAAGCGCAGTCATTGGATGTGGTTCATCTTTCCGCAGATCGCCGGTCTCGGCACCAGCGACATGGCGCGGCGCTATGCCATCGGATCGCTGGACGAAGCGCGCGCCTATCTGGCGCATCCCCTTCTTGGGCTCCGCCTTCGCGACTGTGTCGGCGCGCTGCAGGATCTGACCGGGACAACCGCGATCGCGGTGTTCGGCGAGGTCGATGCGATGAAGCTCCGCTCCTCCCTGACCCTGTTCGCCGAAGCGGGCGGAGGCCCGCTCTTTGTTGCGGCGATCGAGCGGTGGTTCGACGGCGCCGCGGACGCGGCGACACTTGCGAAGGCGAGACCTTCCTCGCCCTAGAATTGGCAATCCATCAGGAACACCAGTCGGGTTTGGGATGATGGCGAAGCCATGGTCGCGCGACGCCCATGGCGATGAGAGCCTCGCCCAGATCCCGGCCGTCGACGCGGACGCGCGCGACCGTCCGGTTATAGCTGTGCCCTACCCGCTTGAACGTCACGACCTTGCCATCGAGCAGCGCGCGGGCGCGCTCGGATGCGGCTTCGCCGCGTTCGATCTCGAGCCGGCATTTCGCCTGGCGCGCGTGAATCTCGGGCGCGTCGATATTGGCGATCCTGATGCGCTCGCCGCTCTCCAGGCGAAACGTGTCGCCATCCGTCACATAGCGGACCTGCCCGGTCTCGGCGCCGGCGGGTGTGCTGCAGGCAACGCTGCCCATCAGCAGCAGGCAGATCGAAGATGGGGAGCGCAACCAGGTCATCGCGGGACAGTAGCGCGCGCGTTTCGTGGAACAAGATACGAACGGTGGCCTGGGGTCGGATGATGTCGATTTGGGATCAGCACGGTGGAACAGCGCCACCCCCATGCCGGCAGCTTCACCCCGCTCTTTGACGCGCAATCCTTGGTCGCTCCCGCGGCCTAATGCGATCAACCCGTAAAGGGTCCGCACGCTTCGCTACGGCCTTTTGCCGTGCCGCCAAAAGATGATCGCGGCCACGAGACCAACACTTCGGGCGCCAGTCGAGCGGGGATGAACCCGCCGGCATCTGAAGGAGCCTCGACATGTTCACCGACATCTGGACCGCCCGCAGAAGCGCACTCAGCCTCTCGAAAAGCCTCATGGTCGCAACGATGGTCATCGCCATCGGAACGCAGTTCGGCGTCATCACCGCCGACGACTTCGACGGCGACGTATCCGTCATCAACGAATATGATCCCTACGCCTGACCCTCGGGCGGGGGCTGTGCCCCCGCCCCTTATCTCTCGCGAGATCGCCCTTGGATGACCTGACCGAACAAGCCAGTCCGCATTATATCAACTCGACGCTGCGCGAACGTATCGTCGAGCATGTCTTCGTGGGCGAAGCGCTGCGCCGGCTCTGGCAGCAGGGTGTAACGGACGTCGAGGTGCTGCGATCCGAGTTCGATGCCGGCGGCTAAGATCTGGTGATGAGCTATCACCGCGTCACCCGTCATATCCAGTTCAAGACCAAGACGCTCGGGGGCAAGACCGATGAGGTGAAAATCAACCTCAAGCTGATGGATAAGCCGAGCGGGTGCATATTGTGGATCGTGGTGACGCCGGATCTACTGTTTGACCATTATCTCTGGTTTGGGGGCACGCCGGGTGAGCCCTTGCCCGATATCAGCCGGAACATGATCGCCAAGCATGCCAAGGGAAATGCGCAGGGCGAGAAGGCTGAACGGCCAAACCATCGGACGATCAGGATCAGCAAGTTCGAGAAACTGGTGAGCCTGGACATGGTGCTGGAGCGACTTTTTGGTGCGCTGGAGCAGGATCAGACGGCTCCGGTTGCACCGGACCGGGCTCTAGGCTGACGCCCCGAGCCCCGTTCCGGGTCTCGGCCCATGCGGGTCGCGATCCCTGCCGCGGGGGCTATCGCTCAGCCGACGCGGGGGCTGACGATCTCGAGCCAGCGCGAGATCACGCTCGGGGCGGTCCTCTCGCCGGCCCTTAGGTCAAAGATCTCGCGCCCCTCGATCTGGACCCGGCAGACGGTGAAGGCCTGTGCCGACGTCCGGCTGTTATCCGCGAGCAAGGACGCGTCGGCGACCTTTATCGCTTCGGCGATCGCCATCTGGGTCCGCGGAAACCGCTCGCGCAATTTATTCTCGGGCACCGCATGGCCATTTTCCTGAACCCGCGTCTGGACGCGGCCGATCGAGAGCTCGACGCTCGCCAGGCCCACGAAGATCAGGAGAACGAAATACCCCGCCGTCTGCATCTGGCGAATCTGGTCGATCTTGGATTCGAAGGTGCCGTCGCCCAGCGCCTGCCAGTGAGAAAACACCGTTTCCATCGCGAAGGGTACCTTCGCGTTCATCGCATGACCGACAAAGGCTTGTACGCCCTGCTGCGACACCTTCATCCAGCTCTGATCGGTATCGCGCAGTGTCGCCGCCCAGGACGGGAGCGCGCCGTCGCTCGCCTGCTCGGGCAGGATCGACAGCATCATGCGGTCGGCATTGACCAACGGCATCTGCAATTCATCGGCGAGGCTACGGCGCCACAATGTCGATTTGCCCGAACCATTATGGCCAGCGAGCACGATCGCGAGCGGTTTCTTACGCTTTTCCTGTGTCTGGCGAACCTGTCGGATCGCCTCGATCGCAGAGGTCAATCGATCGCCTTGAAGCTACCGTCAACCAGCTGGCCGCGTTCGGTCTTGCCGTTCAGCTTACGGATCATCACGTCCGGATTATCGCTATCGAGCGAGTAGAGCGGCACGTCCTTTTTCGCACGGAGCGTCACGCCCGGCTTGGCCAGGCGCTTCGCCACACGCTCAAGGGCCTGCGTGCTGAGTTCGATATTGTGCTGGACGAGCGCCGACGACGGCGCTGGGGCTGTCACCGTTACGCTGCCGAAGCGGACCCGCCGCGACTTGATCTTGCCCGTCGTGGGCTGAATAACTGCGTTTGTCGCCATATACTGCCCTCCTTCAGGCTTGATGCGATTCTGCTGATACCAAGATAGCGTTTATAAGGGCTGATCGCTAGGGGCTGACGTCCAAAACCGTCGCTCGTCCGCAATCCTGCGGGCTCCGGCCGGTAACGGCCGCAGGCCGACCCTCAAGACCCTCTTTCAACACCGGATCGTCGAGCAGGACGCGCCACGGCGCGCCATAGGTTCGGGCCGCCAGATAATAGGCCGCGCCGTCGCAGGCGACCATTCGGCAGCGTTCCTGGGTGTCGATGATCGAATGCCCTGCCCCGTATCGCGCGACCAGATCGCCCGGATCGACCCGCATCAGCGCGCCGCAGCGCCGACACTGGCTGCGCACGAGGATATTGCGCTTGCTCATGGCACCGACGGTTTTCGTCCAAATCGGCCAGAGAATGTGGAGCGCGGCGGTCATCTTGTCGACGATAGTCCGCTTCATCGCGACTGGTCCAGCATCCTGATCGAGAGCGTGACGGCCAGGTGTTCGCAGCCGCCGAGACGACGGGATCATCACCATGTCCGGTCATTGCCGAGGCGCAGGCGCGCGCAAGCCCGTAGCCGGGCTTCTCCTCTGCCGTTTCGACCCTGCGGGTGCGCAAGCCTGCTGTGCCCCGCCGCGCCGGTCCCTGTTGAAAGACCCCGATCGGCGGGGTTTGTCGAAAAACACAGGATCGTACATCATGCCCGATCGAAACGCCTCCCCTGCCCCAGCGTCGGATCGCATCGCGACCATTGCCCGCCTCAACGATGCCCTTCGACAGAACCTCACCCAGCCCGGCCACAATCGTGTGGTGATGACCATCGGTGTCCAGGAGCTGATCGGCGACGTCAGCCTGTTCCGCAACTTCCATGCCCAGGCCGAATTGCTGCGCGCCATCCGCGACTATGACGATTTTGGTCCCGACGTTGATCCGCACGGCGAGCGCGATTTCGGGCGGTTCGAATTCCGGGGTGCCGCGCTTTACTGGAAGATCGACTATTATGATCGCACGCTGGACTTTGGCTCGTCCGATCCCGCCGATCCGGAAATGACCACGCGCGTGCTGACAATCCTTCTCACGCACGAATACTGAGATATACTGGCCTCGACCCCGGTCGGGGCCACCATTTTTTTGCGGAGTCGGATATGACCCAGCAACCTGTCTTCGAGGCGCTCGACCGCCTGTTCGATCTCGCCGCGTCCGATACCGGGCAGGCCAAGCGCGTCGCCAATTTCCTGCTCGCCTGGTGGAATGCTGGCGACAATGGCGGCTTCGACCTCGCCGATCTGTTCGGCGTCGATCACGCGGTCGCCGCCGATATGGGCCTGGTCTTCCTCTATCTGGGTGGCCATCACGGCGCGATCTACCCGGACCAGTTTGGCTATAAGGACCAGATCGTCGCGCTGGTCGAGCGCTGGCGCATGCCCGCGCCCGCCGAGAGCTGAGACTCTTCGCTTTCGGCAAGACGGGAGTCTGCTTGAGCAGACTCCGGCCTCTGACGATGATCGCGAAAAACCATCCGTCCGCCGACATTGTATTGAATTCAATACGTCGGAAGCATAGCCCGATGTCCTTGTCATGATGGAGGAGAGGACGCCTGTGGCGATGGAGGGGCAGGGGAGCGAAGACAGGCGCTCAGCCTTTTTGCAGCTTCGCGTGACCCCGAAGATGCACGCCACGATCGCGCGCCTCGCCTTGGATCAGGGCAATATCACGCTGCGAGCGCTGATCATGAACGCGCTCAAGCAAACCTATGGTCTCGATGTCCCCGATGAGGAGCTTCGTGATCGGCGCGGCCGCCAGCCACGGCCCGCGCTTCTCAAGGAGACAGATGATGGCTGAGTATTTTTCGCGCCATCCCGATCATGCGATCCTGTTTGCGTTCGCCTGCTTCGCGCTGACCGTCTACCTGTTCCGCTACGTCGGACCCAGATTCGGCGCGCGCGGCGACTGGTCGGCGCGGGACCATTATGAGCGCAACCTTCGCAACGGCGGCGACGACTATTGAGCGCGGTTGCCCAGGACGGAAGATCTTTGTGAAAACCATCGTGATCAGCCTCCTGAAAGGCGGCGTCGGGAAAACCTTCTTCGCGACCCATCTCGCCTGGTATCTCGCCGAGCAGGCAGGCCGCCGGGTCGCGTATATCGACCTCGATCCGCAGGGCAGCTCGACGCGCCGGCTTGCCAAAGAGCGCAATGGCTGGTTCTCGGCCGATTTGTTCGATCCCGAGGCCAAGCTCGTGCTTGAAGACGCACCCGGCATCACCGTTTTCGGCGCCGACCCGCGCCTGCAAATGGTCAAGGCGGCCGAGGACGTGCACGACTTCATCGGGCGCTTCCGGGGGCTGCCCAAGCATTTCGATTATTGCGTCATCGACACCGGACCCAAGTGGGATGAACTGACCTTGAGCGCGATGGCGGTTGCCGACGAGGTGATCGCGCCGGTCCAGGTTGCCGAGGATTCGATCGAGTGCGCCAAGATGCTGCTGACCGCGCTCAAGAAGGCCGAAGCCGCGCGCGGCGGTCGCAAGGTCAATTTTCTTGGGTTGCTACCGTCGATGGTCAACGCCTTCGACAAGCGCGAGATGGAGAATGCGGTGAAGCTCGCGCACGCGGTCGGCCCGACGATGATGTTCCCGGCCTTCGTGAAGGCGCGGCCGACCTACAAACATTCGGCCGAGAACCATCATGCGGTCTGGCACGAGAAGGGGAGCGGCGCCAAGGCGGCCTCCGAGGAGATCCGCACGATCCTCGCCGAGGTGGAACGTCGGGTTGATACCAGGACCAAGGAGCCGGCCTGATGGGAAAGTTCGACCAACGGGCCGAGGAATTCGGGATGCTGGTTGGCGCGCACGAAAGTGCGCGCCGCGTCGAGGAGCTGCCGCTCGACTGGCTGATGCCCGATCCCGGCAATCCCCGCACGCATTTCGATGAAGCCGAGATGGCGGAGCTTGCGGCTTCGATCGAGGCGCGCGGCGTGCTGCAGCCGATTATCGTCCGTCCCAAGAATGGAGATGGCAAGCATGTCATCCGGATGGGTGAGCGGCGTTACCGCGCCTCGCTTGCTGCGGGCAAGAAAACGATCCCGGCCATTGTCAGCGATGCCGGGGAGGGGGCCGATGTCCTTGCCGACCAGATCGTCGAGAATGACCAGCGTGCCGGCCTCACACCGCGCGAGCTCGCTTTGGGCGTCGAGCGCATGCTGGCCGATGGAAAGAACCAGGCCGAGATCGCCAAGGCGCTCGGCCGTTCGAAGCAGTTCGTCTCGCTCTACGCCGCTTATGGCGAGATGGAGCCATATCTGCGCGAAGCAATCGACAAGGCCCCGATCCGGGTTCTGTACGATTTGCACCGGGCTGCACGAAAGCACCCGCTAGAGGTTCGCGACTTCGTCAGGGGATTCGGCGAGCGGGGCATGACGCTTGCGGAAGGCACGAAGTTCGTCACCTCGCTCAAGGTGCCGGCCGAAACTGTGGCGCCTGCAAAGGCCGCGCCCGCCGCCGCGCCAGTCGAGCCAGCGCCTGGAAAGCGGGTGGGCAGGGCAGGGCGGTCTTCGGCATCGTTCCTGCCGAGCCCGTTCAAGGTCATGGTTGGCACCAGATCTGCGCGACTGGTGCTGCCTGATCGGGTCCGTGTCGTGTTCGATGACGGCGGCGAAGACGAGGTGGCATCATCCGACCTGTCGTTCGATTGACGCGATTAGGGTAGAGTGGCGAACTGAGGTTGATGAGACGCTTTGGAAAGTCAGGATTACCGATGGCCGGTGAGTTGGACGATATCTGTGCGCAAGTGGATTGCCCAAAATGCGGGGCAATTCTCAACGTGCCATTCAGCCAGATACGGTTGCAGAAGGCCGCGGCCTGTTCGTGCGGTGCGATGATCCGTCTTGAGGACGACACTCCGATCGCGGCCATTCAACGCCTGATCGACGAGGCGAACCCGCCAACGTCGGCCAATGATGCCTAGCGCGAAACCAGCCACCAGAACCCCTCACTCCGCGTGAAGATTTTAATCTTTTCAGATTGAGCTATGGCGGCATCCCCTCTTCAGGGATGCCGCCATTTTCATTTCGCAGGGCATTTTCGGCTTGCGTACGCAGCCGGGGAGGCGATGGTTCGAAGGAAGGCTCCGAGTCTGCTTGAGCAGACTGTAGAAGGTTCAAATTAGGTGAGGGCCGGATAGGCTTGTCGCCGGGGATGTTTAACAATAGGGTGGCGCATGGCTTTTTTTGGCCTTCGCCTGCCGGACGATCTCGCGGCGCGCTTCGATGCGATGGCGGCTTCCCACGGAGGTCGTTCGGCCCACTTGCGCGGCCTGATAGATCAGGCGCTTCGCAATCCCCAAGATGAAGTCCTTGTCCCGTCGGCGCGCGAGCGGACGACCGCCCGGGTTGAGATTCGCTTGACCGCGACCGACATCGATCGGCTCGACGCCGCGGCAAGCGAACGCGGTCTCAAACGCACCGAATGGATCGTCGCGCTGTTGCGCCGCCGGCTCTTCGGCAAATCGCCGCCGCCACAACCCGACCGCGCGCTGATCTCGCAATCCTGGCGCGAGCTCAATCGGATCGGGATCAACCTCAACCAGGCGGTACATGCGCTCAATGCGGCGACGATGGTGGACTCCGGCCTCGATCTCGCGCGCGAAGCGGCGCGGGTCGCCTCGTTCCAGGAAGAAATCGACGGTCAGCTTCGCGCGCTGGGTCGTGCACTCGCCGGCGACGTCTCCTATTGGGATACGTCGGCATGAAGGATGATGACGTCCTTCCGCTGCCGAGCCTGATGGAGGCTTGGCGCCCGCCGACCGGGGGCAAGCGGACGTTGAAGGGCAGCACGCTGCGAATTCGATCCGGCGGCAAGGGCAGGGGAGGGGCGGAGGGCGCGCCCGCCTTGTCGCAGGCCGAGGCTAGAGCGAAACTCGAACGGATCGTGCGCAAGGCTCCGGAGGTCATGGTCAAGATCTCGGGCAAGCAGCGTGGTGCTGCCCATCTCGCCGAGCATTTCGGCTATATTTCGCGGCACGGAAAACTCGAGGTTCGCAGCAGCGAAGGCGAGATCATCACGGACGAGAAGCGGCTCAAGGTCATCGCCGCCGATTGGGACATGCTCGATCAGGCTATGAACCCCTACGGCAAGGATCGACCGACCTCGATGTCGATGGTGCTCTCGATGCCGGGCGGCACCACCGATGCGGCGACGATCCACGACGCGGTCCAGGCCTTTGCGCGCGTCGAGTTCGAAGGGCAGTTCGCCTATATGGTCGCGCTGCACACCGATACCGATCATCCGCATGTCCACCTGACCGTTGCGACCCAGGGCGAAGACGGAACGCGATTCAATCCCCGCAAGGCCGATCTGCACCACTGGCGCGAGAGCTTTGCGCACGAATTGCGGCAACGCGGCGTGGCGGCCGAGGCGACGCCGCGCCGGGCGCGCGGTCACGTCCAGAAGCGGGTTCGCTCGCCGGCGCTGCATCTCGAAGCGCGCACGGCGGAGCAGGGCAGGGGGCTCGACATCCATCGGCTGACCGAGGAACGCGCGGCCGAGTTCGCGCGCTCGGCCGAGCCGGAGCGGCGGCCCGAGGATGTGGCAGCGCTCGGCCGGCAGAAGTTGATCCGCGGTGCCTATGCCCAGGCGGCGGCAGCGCTGGCCGCGACGGGCAAGGAGGATGACCTCGCTCTAGCCGAAGACGTGACGAGCTTCGTCGCGGCGATGCCGCCGGCCGTATCGCGGCGCCTGCAGCGTGCGCGCGAAATCATGATGGCCGAACGGGCCGCTGGTGGCGGTGTCGAGCGTAGCCCAGAGACCGGAAACGAAAGCGGCAAGACACCCGATCGCGAACGGCCCAAGCCGCGCGATCGCGATCGATAGGGCAGGGGCCAGGCCGCGAGGCCGCCGCGGTCAGAGTTGATCCAGGCTTACCTGTGCGGGTCGCCGGCGCGACCACAGCTCGTCCGTCCGATTCATCTCGATCAACTCGTCCGGAAAGCATCGGTCGCGGAAGGCGATCACATCATCTAGAGAGCCGTGGAGCCACTGGTCATATTCGTCCGGGTGCAACAGGACCGGCATCCGGTCGTGCACCGGACGGATCGCCTCATTGCAGTCGGTCATCATCCCGGAATAAACGGCTCCCCATTCGTCGCTGATCCGCCACATCCCCGCCCAGGCGAAGATCGGTTGATCCTTTACCGCGAACCAGGTCCGCGTCATCGAGCCTTTTTCACCCTCCGCTTCGGCGAAGCCGGTCACCGGGATCAGGCAGCGCCACTGCGGCTTCGGTGCGATCCCGCGCCACATGAAATTGGTCAGGTCGGCGATGTTGTTGACGGGCTTTGGCTTGATCGGAAGGCCGGTTTTCTTGCTCTTCATCGGCCGCGGGAAACCCCACACCATCGACTGAAGAACGCGCGCGCCCTCGGCTTCGCGAACGACCATGCCGGGATAACCCGGCAGTGTTTCTTCGGGCGTATTGAATTCGGTCGGCACATCGACACCGAAATGCGCCGCGACTTCTGCCGCGCTTTTCCTGACTGTGTAGAGATTACACATGGACGGTCCTGGCCCGTGCTTCAGGGTCGATCATCGCCGATGATCGCGATCATAGCAAAGCCATTTGCGGTTGCAGCGCGGCCGGAAGATCACCGCTCCGCCAGAGATCCTCACTGTGCAACACTGTCATCCGCGCAGCCGCTATCGGTGGACGAATCTGAAAGCCGATGATGTCCCTGATCGAGCAGCCGAGCCACCGCGCATAGTCTTGCGGTTCGAGCAGCACTGGCATGCGGTCGTTATAGGGCTCGACCGCCGCATTGGCCGTCATCGTCATGCCGGCATAGACGGGTCCATAGTCCGGGACATTGCGGCAGAAGCCCGCCCAGGCGAGCAGGGGCCGATCGGAGACCGAGAACCAGCTGCGCGTCTTCGATCCGGGATCACCATTGGGATTGGCGAAGTGCGTGAGTGGGACCAGGCAGCGATATTGCGGCTGCACGACGAGCTTGTCCCATAGCGGATTGGTGAGATCGGCGACGAGGCCGATCCGTCCGGGCAGATCGCCGCGCTCGCGCATTTCGCGGGTCAATCGCGGAAACCCCCAGTCCATCTGCATGGCTCACCTCACGCAAGACGACTCGATGAGCGCACTATATAGCATGGAACAAAGAACGAACAAAATGCCGCGTCTAGGTCAAGAGCCTATGGTTATCGCTTCGTTCCGTTAAGTGGTCGACCGTATCGAGACCGCCAAACTCAACTTCGTTGACCCCGCAGCGTGGCTGCGCGACGCGCTAGCGGCGATGGCGGTCCGGAAAGGCGATGACTTGACCTTCGCCTTGCGGCGAAGCCTCGCCATCCGACGTAGTACGCTTCAGCGTCACGACCTCAGCTGCATCGCGTTCGAACCAGCCCGGCGAGAGACCGCAAAGCAGTTCGACATCGGTTGCCGAGATCGTGAACTCGGTCGCAAGCAGGTCCGATTTGCTGCGCACGCCATTGTCGACGATCAGGTTGAGGCTGTCGCGAAGAGCTCGCGGTTGCTGGACGGGCCAGTGCTGATCCAGCGGCTCGCCCTTCGACCAGCCCTTCGCCGAATAGAGTTTGTAAAGCTGACGCGACAAATCTTCAGGAATGATGTCGAGATCGGAAAGGCGCTTGATCTGCGCCTTGATCGACACCCGCCACCTCTCCTTGAGGCTGGCTAGCACCGCAAGCGAGCAGCGGCGAACCTCATGCGGATAGCTTGTCGATGGCATGAGGAAGGCGCTGCCGAGCCGAAAGGCCTGACGCTCGATCACGCGGAGATTGGCTTCGAACTCCTCGGCCGGCACCGCTCTATGGAGGATGGCGTGCGCCAGCTCATGCGCCGCGTCCATCTGTCTGCGAGGGAAGGACATCTTGTCGGTCGCGAGAAGCACATGCGGCCGACCATCGATGGGAGACCAGCTACAAAGGCCATCGAGCTTCGTCGTGTTCATCGGGATGGTGGCAACGACAATGCCGACGCGCTCCATCAAGGTGACCATATCGCCGCTCGGCCCTTCGCCGAGGTTCCAGTGTCTACGGAGGTCGACGGCGATCTGCTCGATGTCCGCGTCGCGCAGCTGGGTATAGTCGGCGCCTGCCAGGACATCGGGAATATCTACTTCGGGCAGATCGACATAATGGCTGATGATGTAGCTGGCTTCGTGCAGCCACTGCATCTGCGCTTTTTGATATGCGAGGTCGCGAACAAGGGTGCTCGACAGCGAACGCAAGAAGGTCGGCCGGTCACTCTCGTAAGTCTCGCGTAGAAAATATTCCGGACGGACCTGCATCTCGCCGGCGAGATGAAGAAGTGTGGCCGGGTCTGGGGTCTGGTCTGAGTCCTCATCTTCCCATCGCGACACCGTGCTGGCGCTTGAATTGAGTCGCCGGGCCAGCGCAGCGCGAGAAGGGATGCGCCGCGCATGGCGGATTTCGGTGAGCCTCGCCGGGATGAATCCTGGAGTACCAATTCTCATGGCCGGAGTCCTTGCGGCTTCGCACCCTTTGGGGGTGCGAAGCGGAGAAAAATCAGTGTCTGTCGGTGCGACCAACTTATTCGTTCGAGCCGTCCTCGACGTCGCTATCCGGGCGATTCTCCGGCGGCAAGAACAGCTTGCGCGTTTTGCGGAGCTTGACCTCGGCGCCGCGGTCGTCGGAATCATCAGGCGCTTCGCTGCCTTCGCCGTAACCGCGCAGGAAGTCTTCGAGTGATTCGTAAAACAGGAAATCCTTGTAGTCGGCGCCGATGACGCCGACCGCGATTTCCTCGATCATCCCGGCCCTGTTGCGATCGCGGGCAGTAAGAAAGAGTACGAAGATGTCATTTGCGCGTACGCTCTTCGGATCGTCGAACATGTTCGGCTGGAGATGCCAGTTCAACGAAACGCCGGCGGCGCGTGACATGTTCTTCGCGGGCATCTTGCGCGGCTCCGGCATCGCGGCGAAGCCGAGGATGACGCCGACCTTCGGACCCTGGAAACGGGCGAAGGGCTGATAGACGCGCAAATCGGTGCCCGGCATGACGCCGTCCTCGATAAGATGGCCGCCGTGAAGCTGCACCACCTCTTCATAGCCCTGTTCCTGCAGGCGGAACCGGATTTGCCCCTCAACCTCGCGGCTGCGCTTGGCGTTCAGCGGAATGTTCGTTTTCACGACGTCGTGCGCCTTGAACGCCTCGGCGCGGTGACGGTCTTCAAGGTCGATCCACAGCTCCTTTGGAATGGTATCGAGAATGGTACGGCGAATATCCATGGAGCAGCGTCCCCGTTAGCGGTGAGGGATTTATGCCACTAATTTTTGCGTATTGCAAGGGTCATCTGGGAAAAGCGTGCGCGTAGCTACATCATTCCATAGAATCGAGGCGCAATGCAAGGGCGTGCCCAATATCCGCTGTTTCAAATGCGCGTTCAGAAGCGGACGGGCTCCAAACAGCCAGTGCTTCCCATTCCGAGACGCGTCTGAGCGTCATCCGGGATTTCCAATGTCGGCGTGAAAGCTGTTGTTCTGGTAGACCTGCCCATACGGCAAAAATGTCCCCATCTCCGTCATTTCGGCCGCATCGACGATGGCTGTACGAAGGGCCGATTTCAGGAAGCGCACGACCTCATCAAAACGGCAAAGACCGGGTCGCTTGCCGACCGAGCGCTTTCCTAACCGAACGGGGTTGGGCGGACGCTTACGCCGACCCAAGGCAATCCTGGAGTGCCTGCAACTGGTGATCGAACTTCGCTGGATTCTCCGAGCGCAGCCGCTCGAGATTGAGGCGCTTCCAGCGTAGCGCCGGCAGGTCCGGAATCGTGGACTCGAAGCCGAGCGCATCCCAATCGGGCGTGAGGTGATGGAAAGAGGTGAGGAAGTGGCGATTTGCACCCTGGCTCGCGCGGCCGAGGACCTCGCGCACCAACTGCTCCCGCGCCTCCAGAAGGGCATCAAGCGATAGGTCCGCGACGGTCATGCCGAGAAACTCGTCGCTATATTGGGCGCTGATGTCGAGCCGGTGCGGGCAAAGCAGTTCGTGCGCGGGACGCGGATGGCTGACGAGATAGATCAGGAAGGCCTTGAAGAGATCGTCGCTGATCCCTTCGTTGGCGAACAGGAAGTGGATGTCGAACAGGTCGCGGGGGTGCTGGCGATCGAGAGCGGCCGCGATCTTCCCGGCATATAGGTCGGCCTCGGACACGAGCTGCATCTCGGCGAAGCCGAAGCGCTCCTCGACCGCAGCGTTCACGGATCTCAGCACCGGCGGGAACACGGTGCCCCGCAATACCGGGGATACCTCGATCTTGATCGTCACGCCGTCGGACTGGACCACAAGGCGCTTGCCGTCGGGAAGGAGCCGCCGTTCGACGGCCATGCGCCCGTCTCGCTCGAGCCGTGACGCGATCCGGTCGAGACCATCGCGGACTGCCTGCAGCGAGCTGTCGCGATCGGCGACGGGCAGATAGACGAGATCGATATCGACTGACAGGCGCGGCAAGTCGCGCACGAACAGGTTGATCGCGGTCCCGCCTTTCAACGCGAAGATGTCTTCGCGCGCGATCTCGGGAATGGCGCGGACGAGCAAGCTGACCTGATCGACATATCGCTGCGCGGTCATTGGGCTGTTTCCCCTGCCTTGGCGGCGAAGGTCGCCGGCACCGTTATCTGGTAATGAGGGTCCAGTCGCCCGCCCGGGACGAGCTGCCGCTTGCCGCGACCCAGATCGATTTGCTGGCGATCGATATGCTTCGCCCAGCCATGGTCGTGGCGATCGGCGAAGAACAGGAACAGCCGCTTTGCCCGGATGCTCTTGCATCCTTCAAGCAGGCTGGTCAGGGGCTTCGGCCGCAACGTCGTCAGACCTTCGAAGATCGTATCGACATGCTCGAAGCTCAGGCTTTGGGGCACGTCTTCCATCATCTCGATGGTTGCCCGCTCGGCACCCGCTACCGCCAAGAAATGGTCCCAAGGTTCACTCGCGTCTGGCGACGGCACGGCAGCACCGAGGCGCGTCGTCCCCAGATCGAGCCGATGCCATTCGACACCAAGCGACGGATTCGAGAACAGCGCGCGGTTGTGAAGGACTAGCATCGCGTCGGTCGGGAGCTTCGGCAGCCAGGAGGGAACCGCGCCTTCCGGATCATAGAGATGGACCGTCCGATCGCCGCCGAGACGGGCGAAATGCCCCAGCCCGTGGAGTTCGAGTGCGGTCATGCCGCCGACATAGAAGGATGCAGATCCAATCCGTTGCGCCGACATCACTGCCATGTCCCAGCGCAAGCTCGTCGACCCGCCAGCCGGGGTCGCACGTCGGTAGACGCGCGGCGCGACGCGTTCGAGCCAGCCCCGCTGGACATAATCGTGGATCGATGTCCTGGAGATGCCTTGCGCCTGCAACCACGCGGAATCGACCATCAGCCCGGGGGTCAGGCTGGTGAGAAGCTGGTTTAATGGTTGGCGCTTTCGTTCGTCCATGACGAACTATTTGAATGATTCGCGAACCGATGGCAATACACAGTTTACGATCGACGAAATATGTTCGCTCAATACGAACGAATTGAACGATTCTCAAACCAATCTTCGCGCCAGCATCAGCGCGATCGGCTGCGCTCGGGCGGCTTGTGATCCCGGCCTTGCCGAACAGGCGCGCCGCGCGCTTGCCCTGCCGTGGGCTCGACCCCGCGTTGTACCGATGTGCCCGTATCCCGGACGATGGCGGGCCGAATGGTGCGACCGGCCGCGATATGCGCATCGAGCTGCGCGCGCGCGACCGTCATCACGCGCGTGACGGCCTCTGGATTATCGAACAAGGTGCGCCGGATCACGGCTTCCATCACCCGCAACTGGCTATCGACAGCCCGATCGTTGGGC
The DNA here is from genome assembly GCF_003985085.1 of Sphingomonas sp. TF3. Lineage (NCBI taxonomy): Bacteria > Pseudomonadati > Pseudomonadota > Alphaproteobacteria > Sphingomonadales > Sphingomonadaceae > Sphingomonas > Sphingomonas sp. TF3. The sequence goes on from NZ_RWKS01000020.1 coordinate 25,833, forward strand.
ATCGACCGCCCATCGGAGCGCCCGCCGGGCTGCCGCGCTGTAACGGGGGACTCGCTCGATCGCCGGGCAGGCGCCGGATCGCGGCTCTCGCCCGCGTCGCGCGCGATCATTGGCGCGATCGTGTTCTTGTTGGCATCGCTGCGCACGCGGTCGAGCTCCTGCAGATCGCGATCATTCGGCTTATAGCCTCTGACCTCGAGCCCCTTCTGGCCCGCCTCGAGCCATACCGATCGCCGGAAGGCTTCGGTCCCCGTGACGTGGATCCTCTCCCACCCACGATGCTGCGCGATCGCGACGAGATCCTTCACGACCTCCTGGCTCTCTGTCGCCGTGACGAGCCGGCGGCCCTGATCGCGGAACGCTGGATCCTTCATCTCGGCCGAGGTGAAGAAGGCCGGCTCCCCGGACCATTTCGCCTTGTCGGCATAATAGCGCTTGCGCACGGCTTCGGGCAGATCGCCCGCCTCGACGGAAGGAGCCTTCGGCTTCCTGCCCGGCTCGGCCGTACGTTCCCCATCAATGGCACGAGCGACTGGGTCGGGTCGGGTCGCCTGGATTGCGGGCGCGGCCTCCTTGCCGCGCTCCTTTTCGTCAAAGGAGACGCTGTTGGTCCTGGCGCGCGGCTTGGGCGCCGCCGCCTTGTCATTATCGGCCATGATCACGCCTCGCTGTCACTAATGCTTCGGATGAATCGTAATCGTCGTCCGGCTCGATGGCCGCGCGCGCGGTCATCGCCATCACGAAGGCGATCGCCGCTTTCTCGTCGCCCGGGGGCGGAAGCTCCTCAAGTTCGCCCAGGACGAGCATGTCGTCGGTGATCTCGGCATAGCCGGACAATTCGTCGTCAGTCAGCGTGCGGGTCACGACGGGCTCTTCCTCCATTGGTGGTGGGGCGAGGAGCGCCGCCCGCTTCGCCTCGATCGCTTGGGCCAGCACATCCGAGCTGGCGCCGGCGCTGGCCGGCGGCGAGACCTGCTTCGCCTGCGGGATCATGATCAGCCGCGGCGCAACCTTGGGCGGGTCCGAGATCCTGCTGGTGAAATGCCGAGAGCGGAAATACTCGATCTTGCGCGCGCGAACCGGCGGAATCCCGCCGCGCAGCAACAGCAAATCGCCCTTGGGCATCTGCATCAGCTCTTGCGGCATCATCAGCGCGCGGCGCTGATCGGATTCCGAAATGCTACGGTTGGCGAGCATGCCGTGAATGGTGCGGCTTTTCGATTTCACGTTCATCGTGAAGAAGCCGAGACGCTCCGAAAGTTCATTGGCGACCCGCAGTTCCTTGGGCGTGAACACCACCTCGAGGCCACAATTGGCGATGATCTCGTCGGTGACGTCCGCCCCATAGATACCGCGAGGCTGCGATCGGCTCTGGATCACCGGCAGCAATCGCAGTCCATAGCCGGCGACATAAGAGAAGGCGGACGCGATCACTGGCGCCTTGCCCAATCGCGCAAACTCATCGAGCAGAACAAGAACTGGAATCTGGCCCCCGGATGCCGGCAACTCCCGCGTGTTGAGATCGATCAGCTGCTGCAGGAACAGATTATAGACCGGCGCGATCCGATCGATATTGTCCGGCGAGACGCCCAGATAGATCGAGATCCGCTCGCGGCGGACCTGGCGCAGATCGAAGTCGGTCTCCGACGTCGCTGCATCGACATACGGGTTAAGCCAGAGGCTGAGCTTCGAGGTGATCGTCTGCTTGATACCGGAGAAGGTGTTGTCGGACGCGGAGGTGAAGTCGCTCAACGCCGAGACGCAGGCCTGGCTTAGCCGCTGCCCGCGCTTCTGCGCTTCCTCGACAACCTTGGGCAGCTCGACCTTCGGGTCGCCCGCCGTCAGCCGCCGGTAGATTTCGCCGATCGTGAAGGGGAGGGCGGGGTTGGCCGCAACTAGGGCGCCGACGCCGACGAAGGCGGCGCGCGCGGCTTCAGCCCAGAAGGGGTCGGCCTTCTCGGGTGCTGGAAATAACATGCCGCCGATCTTCTGGAGTTCGTTGACCACATCGACGTCGTCGAGACGATCGATGAAGCTCAGCGGATTGTACCGCGCGGTCCGCCCTTCGGGATCGAGCGGGTCGAACAGATAGACGGCTTGGCCATGGCGCGCCCGGAAGCCGGCTGTGATGTCCCAGTTCTCGCGCTTCACGTCGAGCACCACGACCGAGTCCGCCCAACTCAAAAGATTGGGGATCACGACACCGACGCCCTTGCCGGCACGCGTGGGCGCCTCGAGCAGAACATGCTCGGTCCCGCCGAACACAAGATAGCGGCCGCCCTTCTGGCCGACGATGATGCCGCTCTTGCTGCGCAGCTGTTCTTGCCGGATCTCGCTTTCACGCGCGAACCGTGCCTCGCCATGCAGCGAGCGCCCCCGTTTCAGGATGACGAGCAAAATGACGAAGGCGATTGCGCCGCTGACCAACGCGCCCCGCTTCAACCACAGGTGGAGGAGCGGATCGCCGCGATAGTACCAGAGCCATGCTGGCACCGCCGTGATCTGCATCCGCGGCCCGATCTGCTTCAAGCCGACGAGCGCCACCAGCACCGCGCACAGGGAGCAGAGGATAAGCACCGCCGCGAGGATCCCCGCGACGATCGCGACCCTAGTGAGAGGTCGTGCGTCCGACAGGCGGGTCAAAATATACCTCCTCGACCTCGAATTTTCCGGCGTGCTTGCGGGTCTGGACAACAACGTCGACCAACATGCGAAGCAGCCCGCGGATGTCGTCGCGGGCGAGATCCCGTCCGCCCTCCGATTCCTTGACCAGCAAGGTGAGCTGCTCGAACGCTCCCATAGCCGAGCCGGCATGGACGGTCGTGATCGAGCCAGGATGGCCCGAGTTGACGTTGCGCAGATAGAAGAAGGCGGTGCCGTCGCGCAGCTCCTGCAGCAGGATGCGATCGGGGCGCATGCGAAGCGCGCTTTCGAGCAATTGCTTGGGGCCGACCTTGGCGAGGCCCTGCCGCTCGCTCGAATAGACCATATGCACGACGTTGCGATGCTCGACGACGAGCTCGCGCGTATCCTCGATCGTCAGCAGCCGCTCATGGGGCGGGATCAGCTGGATGAGCGCCTTGGCGAAGGTGGTCTTGCCTGACCCGGTCGCGCCGCTCACCAGGATGTTCTTGCGGGCGGCAACTGCGGTCCTGAAGAAGGACGGCCAGTCACCGGCATCGCGTTGCGCTACCAGCTGCGCATCGACCCCGCCGAGACCGCGTGCGGCAGAGCGCGTGCCCTTGAACAGTCCCGTGTTGGCGAGTTGATCGATTGCGAGGTTGACGCGCGAGGGCTTGCGCACCGTGAAGGATGGCGCCCCGCTCGGCGTCACTGACGGTATGACGATCTGGCAGCGCTCGCCACCAGGCAATATCGTCGAGCAGATCGGAGTCTCTGCATTGACGTCCTGCCGGGTGAAACTCGCGGCGGCGACGGCGAGCGTCGCGAGCCAGTCGCTGTCGAGTTCGGCGACATCATGCCAATGCCAGCCCTGATGATCCTCGATGCCGACCTCGCCGGGCTTGTTGATCACAAGCTCCGTCACCTCGACCGGCTCCAGCAGTGGCAGGATCGGTGCCAGGTAGTGGCGCAGGACGGCGGTATCGCTCACGTCAACGCCGCAGCTCGAGATTGTAGACGTCGGCGAAATTGAAGTCTTTGGCGACGAATATCCCGACTTCCTCGCCCTGGTTCTTTTTGAGCACGGGGCGGATGTTGATGCTGTTCTGGAGTGCTATGCCCGCGCCTTCGCTCGGCGTGCGCGTCGTGTTGTTGAAGTTGTTGCTGCCGCCCGACACCGATTGACCGGCGATATAGGCGGCGTCGTCGACCAGTGAGAGCAGCAATGCGCTGCCGAACCGTGCCCAGAAGAATGTGTCGACCGATCCGGCTATTCCCGCTCGGCCGAGCGCGTCCGAGCCGGGCGACGCCAGGTCGATGCGGACCCCCTGAGGTGTGACCGCTCTCGTCCATAGAACGAAAAGGCGGTTCTGACCCTGCTGAATGCCGCCATGATATTCGCCGAGCACCTTCGTGCCCTTCTCCATCAGCACGACCCGGCCATTTTCGGAATAGACGTCGCGCGGGATCAAACAGGAAGTGTAGCCGGGCTGCGCCGAGTTCATGGCAGTCTGGAGAATACACGGGATCAGCGTTCCGGCGGTCACGAGATAGTTGCGGTTCGGCAGCATCGAGGCCCGCGCTTCGCCGACCGCGGAACTCTGTCGAAGCGCGTCCAGCGCATTGGGCGTGCCGCGGGCGGCCTGGCCCGCAGATCCATCGCCGGCTGTTTCTGGCTGGGCGGGATCGGCGCTGGTCCCGGCTCCCGAAGCGCGCATCGCGTCCCGGCCGCCATAGGCGATCAATGTCGATCGCCGTGCCTGGTCGGCGAGGTTCTGGCGATTGTTCTGCGGTGCCGCGGCGGGGGCCGCTCCGGGTTGAATTGCGGGTACGATCTGGCCATCAGGGCCGACGACCTGTGCACCAGGCGGTGGGTTGATGACCGGCGCGTTGGGATCAACAGCTGCTAGGCCGAGCGGCTTGGCCTTTGCAGCGACAGCATCATAAGCGACCGTCTCGCGCGCCGCGAGATCGGGTCGCCGCGCCATTGCTTCGGGTTTCGCCATCAAGCTGCTGACATTCTTGCTCGGCCCCGAATTCACCCACAGGATGCCGAGCACCATCGCCGTGCCGGCGAAGATCAATGCGGTGTTGCGCTTCGCCGGCGTCATGCCGCCGATCGGGTCGATACCGCGTTCGCGGATAATCTCGTCGCGCTCGGGGGTGGGATCGCCATGCGGCCGACGACGGTCCTCAGGCGCAGATTCGTCCATCGCGCTCACTCCTTTGGGTCTTGAATGGTGCGCTCGACGTGCGGCGACGCAGTGTTGGTGCCGTAGTCGACACCGTAAGGGGTCGGTGCCAGATTATAGATGCACAGCACCTCTCGGTTACGGCGCAGTCGGAGTTGAGCCGCAACGGCATGCACCACAACGAATTCGTCTCGCACATCGAACGGGACCAGGCTTTCCGAGCCATCCGGCCGAACAAGGTAGATCGCCGGAATCTCATGGTTGCCTGGGAAGCGCAGGACCGTGAACTGGCCGTTGTCGGAGATCTCCGACGGCTGGAGGTCGCTCGAGCCCTGGACCTTGTAATTCAAATTGCGCGGCCCCTCTATCACACCATGATCGAGCGCACCGCGAACGACGCTCGCCTGAAGCGCTGCGACGCGCTGCGCCTCCTGGGTCGCCCGCATCCGGGCGGCGCGGTCTGCCTCGTCACGCGGGTAGCGGAAACGGACCTGGAAGAAGGTGTTACTGCTGCCGCGACCGATCGGCCCCCGGCGCGTAGTCAATTCGAACGCGTAGTTGCGAAGCTCGCCGCCGCGATTGGTCGTGACGATAAGGTTGGTTGGACCTGCCCGTTCGCGTGGCTTCAGGAAGAGGATGTGACCGGCGACCGCCACTTCCCACGATACCGTGTCCCCGAGTGCGACATGCTCGATCGTCTCGTCGGCACCGAGGACGACCTGCGTCGCCGTGCGGAACGTGCCGACGATGCGGTAGACCTGGGTCTCCTGATATTCGACGAACTTCACGCGCTGGTCTGCCGGTCCCGCGCGCGGCGTATCCTCGGCGAGGGCAGGCGCGGCGACGAGCGCGACAAAGCCTGCGAGATGGATCAGCCGCTTCACCGCACCACCTCCGGGTCGGCGCGGTAATTCTCGACCTGGAACCCCAGCGGGTTACGGTAACGGTCGCCCTCCGCCATCGGCGCGTTGGTGTACTGGAATGTCACCGTCGCGATCCAATCACTGCTCTGCGTATCCGTTTCGGTCTGCACCGTGCGGGTGAAGCGCACGTTGGCAACACGGTCATTGATGAAGGCGATGTTGCGGACACGGGCCTGGACCACCGCACCTTTGCCCCAGACTACCTGTGGACTCGCCGCGTTGTTCGAACTGAAAAAGCGACCCCAGCGCTGCTGCTCGCCCGGCTCAGACAGGATGGTGACGGCCCTGAAATTCTCTTCGGCCGCCGCCGGCAACCAGCTCTCTCGTTGCCTGACATATTGCGCGAGGAAAAATTTTGTGACCGCCTCGTCGTAGCGCATCGGCTTCTGGGTGAGGGTGGTCTGCACATCCACCGCGCCCGTCGTCTGGTTGACCCGGATGATATACGGCATGACGGTTTTCAGCGGGGCAAGGCCCGCGAGCGCGAATCCCTCCGCAGCTGACACAATCATCGCCAGGCCTGCCACGATCCACGCTATGCGTTCGGATCGAAGCGATTTGCGCTGACGATCCTGATCCCAGGATCGTGCCTGCCCGAAATAGAGCTCGGCGTCCTTTGCAGGCACGCCCTCCGCCTGGCTGCGCATGGTCAGCAACTCCCAAAGGATCGAGGATCCGTCCGCGCGGAAGTCTTTTCGGGCGCGGGGTCGGGAACCGGCGGCGGCGGTGTCCCGCCTTCGATCGGTTGCTTGATCTGCGGCACGGGTGGCGGGGCAGGGGGCGCAACCACGGCCGGTAATGGTGAACCCGGCAAAACGCTTCCATAGATGTTCGCGTCACGCAGGTGCTTGCCGTTGCAAACCGGCAGCTTCTTTGGCCCCGATGCCCCGCTCGCCAACGCCGGGAGCAGGGCGATGACGATTGTCGAACGCCGAACCCATCGGACTATCGAGGAGGACCTTGTCATAGGTTTTTCCTTGTCATGCGCGGCTGACCGAACCGCCGCGCTGAGCGGCCCGTTCAAGGTTGCGACTGTTGCGGGCGATGCCGCTCTGCTGAAACGGTGCCGCCATCGTTCCCCAGGCCGAGCCGGCGAAGGCGCCGACACCGGCGGCGGCACCGCCGGCGATGCCGGTGGCGATCGAAGGCGCCTGGAAGAAGAAGATCGTTCCCAGAAAGATGTAGACCGAGAACAGGACTGCTCCGATCGTCACGTCGGGAGTGCCTTCGGCGGTTGCCAGTGCGGTCGCGCCGAGATCGGTAATGAGGGTAGTGATGGCGATGATCACCGCCATCAGCACGATGTAATTGAACACCTGTCCCAGCCAGCCGTAGAAGAAGCGGCGGGTTGTCTCAAAGAGCGAGAGCGCAATGAAGATCGGGCCGAGCGCGATCACCACGGCGAGCGCGACTTTTGCGAAGACAGTGATTGCAAAGCCGATCGCTGCCGATAGCCCTGCAAGACCGTAGATCAGGATCGCCAACGTCAGCAGGACGAGCTTCCACGGGTTGATGTCGAGATATGTTTCGGCCTCGGTCCGGATGATCCGGACGATATTGTCGACCTGACCGAAATAGTCGTCGAACACGGCGCCCACGCTGGTGATGGTTTTGCCGGCAAGCGCTTGCGAGATCGTGTCCGGCATCCCGTGAAAGAGCGGGTTGGTTATCCAATCGGAATAGGCGACCGTGGTCGCCGCGACGTACAGGAGGCAGAGCTTCACCATCCGGTAGAAGAGTTCGCCCCACGGCTCACTGACGATACCGCGCATGACCATGTAACCGAACAAGGCGATATAGATCACGAGCCCCAGCGCCAGCGGTCCCCGCACAACATCGATCACATTGTTGAGCCGCTCGTTCAGGAAGAGATCGAGCTTGCCGTCGATGTTGGTGTAGATATCCGCGAAGAGTGTGGACGCCATGACTGAGCCTTCGCCTATTTGGGACCAAGCGAGCGGTCGAGTTTGTCCGCGTTCTCGATCGCCTTTGCGTTGCTGCACTCTTGCGCGTCGGTATGAGTCCCGTCCGCGCACGCCGCGAGGATCTGCGACCGAAGCTTAGGATCGGACTTCAATTCCGCCTTGCCGGCTGGCTGTCCACAGCCGGTGACCAGGATCGTCAGTAAGATCGCGGAGGTGCCGGCGGCACGCTTCATGGCCGGCTACCCAGGCTCTGTTCGAGCTTTGCCAGGCCAGCCTCACCTTCGCGCTGAGAGCGGAGCCGCGCTTCGGCCGCTTGCCGCATTTGGAGCGCCTGTAGCTGTACGGCGTCATTCTGGATGTGCGCGTTCTCGACCCCGATCCGGGCTTGGATATCCATCACGTCCTTGGCGTCCGATGCCGTGTCGAGCGAGGATCGAAGCTCCTCCAGACCCGCTGTTCGCTTGGTAGTCACACCATAGGCCGCCTCGGCGATCGCGGCATCGCGCGCCGCCATGTCCCCGTTGCGCGAGATGGCATCGCGGTTCGTCCGTTCGAAGGCGGTGGCATCGAGGCGAAGGTCGGGCAATGCAACGCGGTTGCTGCTGCGGATTCGATCGGCTGCCGATCCGAGGCTGCCGAGCCCAGCCATGTCCGAGGACATCAGGCGCTGGATGTCGCGCGCCTCGCTCGGGAGGAGGTGGCGCACGGCGTCGGTGTTCAACGACGAGGCGATCTGGTTGACGTTCGTCAGCTTGTTGACGCTGTCGAACATATCGGTCGCTTGGGAGATCTGCTGCTTGCCCTGCTCGATCATCGCAAGCGTGTTCTTCACCGTCGATAGCGTTTGCAAGAACGTGCTGGAGTCATAGACCGGGATACCCTGCGCATAAGCCGGCACCGACGCTGCCAGTCCGCTGGCGATCGCCAGCACTCGAATTATTCTCATGACTTTATCCTTTCCTTCGGGTGGTAGCTCGACGACGCTCGTGGAAGATGGGCAACCATACGGCGGGGTCGTCGCCGTGCTCGCGCCGGACCTGGTCGAGGATGCCGACAGTTTCCGTAGTGCCTGAAAGGACCGCGAGCTCGTCCGACAGCCCGCCGAGGTCGAGTTCGACGACGATGGAATCGTGACCTTGCTTGACGAGAAAGCGGCGACTCTCCGGTATAAGATCGTTCCTGATCAGCTTGAATTCGGCGCGGGTGAGGCCGAGGCCGTCGATATAGTCCACCTCGCGGCCGTGAGGGTTCGGCAGGAGGATCTTGGTCGCGACCTGCTCCATGATGCTGTGCGAGATGTCGGACCGCAGCGCGTCGGCCGGGCTTTGCGTGCCGAACACCAGGAAGGCATTCTGCTTGCGATAGGTCTTGAGGCCATCCTGGGCGAAAGCGCGGAACGCATCGTCGCCCAGAGCCTTCCAGAATTCATCGATGTCGATAACCAGGCGCCGGCCGTCGAGCAGCGCGTCGATGCGGTGGAACATGTACATCATGAGCGGGGTGCGGATCTCGGGATTGTCGAGAAAGTCCGTCATGTCGAAGCCGATGAACCGAGCTTCGAGCGTCAGCTCGTCCCGGTCATTGTCGAATACCCAGCCGAGCGCGCCGCCCCGCGACCATTTTTCGAGCCGCGCGCCGATACCTTCCGGATCGCGCTGGCCGAGCAGCTGGCGCAACGCGAGGATGGATCGCTGTTCCGGCGGCAGCCGTCCGATCGAGAGGATTCCCTCGTCGATCATGCGCTCCTGCGTTACGCCGAGCTGGCTACCGGCGGGGGTGACGAGGTGCCGGATGAGCCGCCCCAAGAACACGATATTCCCGGGATTCTGCTCCAGCGCGCGGAGCGGTGCGAACCCAGTCGGGACACCATTCCTCAGGGCGAGGTATGTCCCGCCCGACGACCGCACATAGATCTCGGCGCCCCGGTCCTTGTCGATGAAGATTTGCTGCGCGCCGGTCTTCTCGAGCTGCGCCATCAGGAAATTCTGGACGACGGTCTTGCCGCCACCCGATGGTCCGATGATCAGCGTGTGGCCGAGATCGTTGACATGGAAATTGAAGTAGAAGGGCGACTGCGCGGCCGTTTTCATCAGCGCGATCGCCGCGCCCCAATGGTTGCCGTCGGGCTTGCCCGCGGGGAAGGTATGGAACGGGGAGAGGGCGGCGAAATTTCGCGAGGTGATAGCAGCGGGCCGGGCGCGCCACGCGAAGTTGCCCGGAAGCTGCGACCAGAAAGCGGCCTCGAGTGCCGGGCCTTCCCGTGCCGCCACGAGACCGGCATCGGCTAACGCAGCCCGCGCCGTCGAGAGATTCTCGGCAAGACGCTTCTGATTTTCTCCGAAGACGGCGAGTGAGAAATGGTGCTCGCCCAAGACGAAACGATTGCTCTGAAGATCATCGGCGGCATCGGCCAGCTCGAGAGCCTGGCTGGCTGCGGCGTCTTCGGTCGAAGCCATTTGATTCTGGCGACGACGGAGGCGCTCCGACGCCCGCGCCTTTCCCATGAACGCGAAGGACTGCGTAACGACAAAGGCGAAGTCTTGCGAGAGGAGGGCGTTCATCTGGCCAGGGCGGGTCATCGCCGGATACTCGCGAATGCCGAACAGGCCAACGAAGCGGCTTTCATCATGCGCACGTACTTCCACCGTCTCTCGGCCGAAGATGACGCGCTCGCCGTAGATGGCGGAACCAAGATGACCGCGGACCAGCGGCACCCGGGCCGCGCGACCCATCATTACGAGTTCGAGCACCTCGAGTGGCTGCGAAAACATCAGGCCATTATGCTCGTAGAGGCTGAGGCGCTGGGGCCGGCATCGGGCCAGCAGCTTCTCGATGTCGCGGGCCTTGTCCTCGAAACGGGCGAGTTCGTCCTCGTCGACCTCCTGACCTTCCTTTCGCGCTGCCGACAGGCGACGCAGCAGGACGCCGGTGCGATCTGCCGAGCCTACCGAAGGACGCATGATCATGGTCAGGTATAGCTCGTTGACGAACATGCGCTTGGCGGTGACGCGCGCCCTGTACTTTGCGTCCAAATCGGCTGCGAAGGCCGACCGGAACTCGCCTTCCGGGTAATCGGTGATGGGGCGGCGGACGATGTGCGTCCAGATTGCGAGGCGATCGTCCGCAATATTGCGCAGGGTGCCGTTCAGTTTCTCGTGCCAGTCGTTGAGATGCACGGGATCGGCTGTTTCGAAGGCGAGACCGTCGAGCTGGAACATCATCATGAGATCGCGGCCGTCGAGCGCGATCACGTGGTCGTTGATATGGCGCGCATAGGGCAAGTAGCGCGCGGGGTCGGCCTCGTTCTTGAGGATCCGCCAAGGCGTCCGGGCTGAAGCTCCGCCCAACGAGGAGGCGTGACTAGCCACGGGCAAATCCCCTGCGCTTGGCGCCATCGACGGGCAGCGGTGAATAGGAGCTTCCTCCCCACCAACCGCGGTTGCGGCAACGGGCCTTGGTCGTCGTCCATAACCACAATAGGCGAAACGCATTGGCGTCGTGGCGCACGATCAGCCTAGCGATCGCCAGAAACGCACCGGCCAGCGCCAATGCGTAGAGAGGGTTGCCGGTGATGATGAGGGTCAGGCACGCGGCCAGCGCGATGGGCAGCGACGCCTCGATCGGTACCCCGAGCCACATCGTCGGCCGCGTCACGGCGAGAAAGAGGGTCTCTTCCCTAAGCTTTTCGTCGTCCACCGCCGCGTACTCACGCGCCGCCGGTGATGGTATCGACGATCCACTGCGCGCTGAACACGATGAAGATGCCGACAATGACCGTGACTAAGAGCCCGAGGCTTGCTCGACCGGTAAAGAACATGAAACCGACGATGACGACGGCGATCACCGCGATCGTCTTCGCGAACGTGCCGGTCAGCCAGGTCTTGATGTTCTCCGCCATCGACGTGATGCCATCGGCTGATTGGGCATAAGCCGGATCGGTAAGCAGCAACGACACTGCGCAAACGGCGACGAACAGCGCGAGATATTGCGCGATCGAGCGACGGCGCGGTGTGAGCCATGACCCTGGGGCAGTAGCTTGGGCGGTCATTCGACTTGTCCTTTCGGTGAAATGCTGGAGGCCCCCCCGAAGACCATCAATGCCGCTGTCTGCGCGCCTGCAGTCGTGTCCCATGGCATCCGAGTGTCCGGGGCCCGCGCAACCTCTGCCGCTAGCGTCACCGCGACCGGAGGATGGGCAGTCGACGGCCCAGTGACCTCGCTGACCCCATTCCGGATCGCCGGTACGACAATGCTCGATGAGGCGTAGACACGGCTGACGTAGCCGTTGCCAAAGCCACGCGAACGGCTGCCCGTGTTGTACATCGACATGGCCGTCGCGATGGCCGCTTCGGTCGTAGGGCTCGACTGCGCGACGGACAGGTAGTTGCTCGAAAGCACGCGCGCGGAGGCGGCAAGGTTGCGGCAGGGATCGAAAGCGTCTTCGACAGAAAGTCCGAGCCATCGCAGATTGGCGCTGTTGATTTGGCCAAGGCCTAGGTCGATGTTGTAGCCTCGGGCAATCAGCGACCGGGCGGCTGCGGTCGCCGAAAGGCGATCGACCGGGTGGGGCGCTTTCACCCCCTTGGCGTTGACGCCGATCGCGTAGGGATTGAAGCGGCTCTCGGTGTGGACCAAAGAAACTAGGGTCTCCACCGCAACCGATGGGGCGCATTGGCGCGACAAGGCGACCACGGTTGCGATTTCGAGGATCACTGTGGCGTGGTCCCCGGCTCAGTCGCAGCTGCCGGCAGGCCTTCGATGTTCGCCAACGAATATGTCTGCTGACGCCCGTCGCTAAACGTCATCACAACTCGGCGGCGAGTCGCGGAATCGCGATCATAAACCTTGGTCTTGGCAACGCCGCCACCCGAGCAACCGGGGAACGAGCCCCCGGTTGCCAAGCGTTGCCATAGCTTCGTCATGGGAGGAATGCAGGCGCCGTACTGCGTCGCGCCACCAGGATTGGAGAGGCACAGCAGAACCTGGCAACCGAGATCGTTTGCCTGCGCTGGCGCTATCGGCAAGCAGATCGCCAACCAGGGCGCGGCTAAGGCGAAGCGCAAGCGCTGCATCTTTCACTCCTTGTCGCAGCACCATGCAGAGCAAAGGCGCTGGCATTTATCCTCTGAAAATCACCACTCTTTTGAGCCGGTTGCGCTCCGTTTGGACAATCCCCCCACTCGGGGGGATCGCGCGCTTTTTCACCCAGAGTGTCGCCGGTCGGGCACTCTTACGTTTTGGCCTGCCAGGTATTCGGTCAGGGCGGCCGTCTGGTCCGGGCGAAGGGCATCGACAGCAGCGAGGTGATCGTCGGGTTGCCCTCGCAAAAGGATTGAAGGGCAGCGTCCTTCGTAGTTTCCGAGGTTCGGCTTATGCTGTTGGTAACCGACGAGCGCTGCGAGAGCTGGATCGAACCCACGCGCGACCTCTGGCGGATATACCAGCCATTGGTTTTCGTACGGCTTTAGCCATCCGAGACAGTAGCTGACGATCATTCCGCGCCTGGGCGCATCGGTCAGATTTCCGCCCGCCCCGTGCAATGTCGACCCCAGAAACACTATTGCGGAGCCCGGAGTGCATTCGACGGGAACTGGATCCTCAGCCGGTTCGGCTATGGCAGCGTTTCGGCCGTGACTGCGCGGCCAAATGAGGGTGGTGCCATTGTCGCGACGATAGTCAGTAAATGGCCACATGACGTTGATGAGGTATTCAAGCTCCCCAATGGGTCCACGCCACATGTCCTGATCGCGATGTGGAAACTGGGGCAGGGCACCCGGGTGCAGCTCGAGGGCCTGAGCGAGATTGAGTTGTATGGTGTCGCACCACGGACTGAGCGTTCGCTGAGCGATGTCGAGGATGACGCTGTGTTGAATGAGCGCCGCCGCATGACGCGATCGCTTGAGCAGACTTCCGAAGCGCTTCGTTCGGTAGCCGTAGAAGCCGCCTTCGCAAAACGGTGTTGCTGCAAATCGGGCGCCGAGATCGGCATCGAGTGCTGCGATCTCCGATGCCGGCAAGAGATCTGGTACGACGCAATATCCGTCCTGCATTAGAGTCTGTTGGTGGTCCGCGACCTTCGGCTGCAGCGTGGGCTGGCGAGCGAGCATGGTTGCCATTTCTGTTCCTCCAGCTTCAGGCCGCAGCGCGGTCGAGATCGACCAGCAGGGTAGGGGCGTAAACGCCGACGCGGCGGAGGCGATCGGGTGTCTCTGCGGTTATGTTTATCCGCATTGCCACCAACCCATCCAAGGCGTGGCCCAACGGAAAGCAGTCCCAGCCGAACGCGAGAATCTGCTGAAACCATGGTAGTTCGGCGACACCCGTATAGGTCGAGATGCCGGCGCCGAGAGCATGTTCGACGAGGGCCGAGACCAGGCGATTGCGAACCGAGAGTCTTTCCGCAGCGCGCAGCCGGCGGGCGAGGCAGAAGCGCGTGATTTCCCGAGTGTCGGCAGCCCGCGGCATCTCGCCGGCGCAGAGGTCGGGAAAGATGGTGTCGAGGATGTGTGGTCGGTCAGCTCGCAAAAGTCGCGCGGATCCACAGTGGTTACCCGCTGAGTCCGTGATGACAATATAGACCGCCTCATCATCGTCGAACTGATCAATCTCATATCGACCCGCGAGGGCAGGGATTTCCCATCCCAACAAATCGATGAATACGCGCTTGCGCTCCTCGAACATCTCTCGAAAGACGCGCGTATCAAGAGCGTCGTCTATACCATTGCCAATGATTACCATCTCATACCTCCTTGTTGGGGAGGCTGTTCGATCAGAACTAGGAGAGGAGCGTTATCCCCAGAACTGGGGAGACTATGATCCCAGGATGTCGGTAAAGCTAATGGCGCCGTCGAACAGCGCTCGGATCGCCAACATGGTGCGCTTGGTGACCCCATAGCGGTCACGCGCATCTTTCAAATGTTGAGTGACGGTCTCGGAGCCAACACCGAGGATACGGGCAATTTCCCAATCGGTTTTTCCACGCGCAACCAACGCGACACACTCAACCTGGCGATCGGTCAGATGCGGAGTGGGGACCTGCGTAGCGCCCACAGGGCGATTGATCCGGCGCGCGGCCTCGAAGGCAAAGTTCCCGACGAGCTGCACCAATGGTAGCTGGTCCTTATCGAGTTCATCGTTTGCGCCCATGGCGAATGAGCATGAGCCATTCACCTCTCCGGGGATGTGTGCCGGTATCGTGAATCCCTCGCCGATGCCGACATCGCGAGCGGCTGCGAGCACGGCCCGGTCACGCGCGGTCAGCGATATCATCCTATCGACATGGGCCCACAGGAACCCAATCGATGTCTTTTGGCTGGCGCGATGGATTGGGTCGGAAGCGTAAAGGCGGCGCTCTTCGAACACATCAACCCATTCACGAGGATAGTCGACGAGCCTGACCGCCGTTCCATCTGGTCCACGCACGTCGATATGATGGACGAGCGCAAAATGCCTGAAGCCCATCCGCGCGGTTATGTCCTGAACGGCGTTGAACAGGATCGCGGAGGTCGTCGCAGCGCTGGCAGTCGCGCAAAATGACTGCACATCGGCCAGCCCAATCACATCTAGCCCGTTCAGCTAGAGCAATGCGTCAATATTGAGGTGGCCGTCACGCACTGCCCGCAACACCAACTGGGTTCGTCGACGTACGCCGTAGCGTCGGCGCGCGGCTTCGACATACTCGTGAACGGTGTCCCGGCTGAGGCCGAGAATCTGCGCAATCTCCCAGTCGCTTTTCCCCTGAGCCACAAGTGCGATGCAATCGATCTGACGGGGGCTGAGTGCAACTGGCTCGAATACAATGCGGTCCTCGCCAAGGATTGCGCGCGCGCGATCGAAAGCAACCGTACCGATCAAGCGCGCCGTCAGCACATCCTCGCTGGACAGTTCCGCATCAGTATCTCGCGCTGCCGTGAAAACCGCATCGGGCTCGTCAGTCATTCTGATGGGCATCGTAAATCCTGCCTTCAGGCCGTGAGCGCGGCCTTTCTCGAGGATCGAAATCTGCCGGGGGCTCGGTGCAATGAATTCCCCGATCCGATCCCAGCTTAACCCTGATGGCGTCTTGGCACATGCCGCATGGACGGGATCGTCGAGATAGAGCCGATGTTCGATGATCTCGTCGAGCCAGCGAACTGGATATGTCGTGAGCATTAGTGCCTTTTTGCTGCGCCTGACCAGATCGACGTTGTGGAGCAAAGCGAACCACCGGAAACCAAATTGGCCAATGATTGCATCGATCAGCGCAGACAGTTGATCGAGAGTTGCCGCATTCTTTGAGCTTTGCTCAAATGCGCTGATGGCGGCCAGCCGCCCCTTGTCGTACGCATACTCCATATAGCCAGATTTGGGTGGCGCTCCGCGGCAGTCCAGCCCAAGATCGTTGGAATCGCCCAAAAACGCGGCGAGTTGCGAACGGTTCTCAATTCCCCCCGTCGATGGCACAACTGGTCGCATCGCAACACTTCGCCGCCATAGCTGGAGCGACGAACTTCTCGGCACTTATCTCGTCAGCGAGCCTCGTGCTGCGGCAGGATGGTCTGTCACCAAATGTGACACCATCGTTCAACAATGGACGTGAAAGATGTGTCCGCGCCGATAATATATCTTATGTTAAGTTTATCAATGGGTTACGACTTACGTATGGATCATCGAGATCCGATTTTCGCTGATACGGCGATATTCACTGCGCTGTAAATATGAACCGTCTCAATAACTCCCCGTCAGCGCCCGCCGTACATCCAGCGCGATCGTATAGACGGCTTCGCGCTGCGCGCCCCGATTGGGATGATCGACGCGGTACCCTTGATAATGGCGTTGCAGCAATCCAGCTCGTACTAGGTCGGATACCGCTCGGCTAACATTCGTTCGGCCGGATCGTAGGATTCGTGCCTCGATCTCCTCAGCCTGCTGCTGAGCCATATCGCCCGCGTTTTCCGAGGTAGCCTTTGCCATCAGCTCCGACCGGACCGCTGCAATCATGGCGGCACGACGACAGTCGCGATTGGCCAGCGGCGCCAGTGCCTGGCATAACCAGTCGCGTACCGGAACGTGGTCGGCTTCGCTTTGGACATATGGTCCAAGGCTGCCATTCTCTCCTGCGGCCTTTGCGATCAGGTTGAGAATGAGCAAGACGTATCTCGGGCGCTTCGATACCTGAGACACGCGCTCGACAAGGTCTGGCAGCGCGACGGGCCGCGGCGCAGCCTGCGGGGCGTGTTTGATATGGTCAAACAGATCGGCTTGGTGGAACATAGCAGGAATCTAGCACAGGCGATTCCGCTGTGAATCCCCTTAAATTGTTCGATCCAATAAAAATCACCAGTGTCACTTTACCCGCTGGGTAAAGTGACACTGGTGACACAGTCCGAGCGTGGCCAGATATTTGGTCCCATGGTTTGATAGATCTTTTGTTGGGATGGTTGGAAGCCAACTGGGGCAACTTCGTCACGAGAGCGCCGCGACCAACGGCGTGTAGCCTTGGGCGCGAGCCGCTCCCCGATTCAGGATCGAAGGTTTTGCGCACGCTACGACGAGGATGACAAATAGCCCTATCGTCGCGCCCGGATGAACCCCTGATATTTCGACCTGGTTTCCAGCAATGCCATGGTTCGACATGCATGAATACATATATGTTGCCATTGTTTCCAGATTAGCACATACATGCTGCATAAGGTGATGTAAGGAAAATAATGATGGCAGACCAGACTGAAAACGCATCGCACGGGGCCTTGCTCGGCCGATTTCGATCCGAGCTAGGCCTAACTCAAGCTGCACTCGCGACCGAAGCCGGGCTCGATCAGAGCCGAGTATCGCGCGTCGAAAAGGGCGAGATCACGTCCCAGGCGGAGGTCGAAAAGGTGCTCGATGCTCTGACTGCTTTGGGATCGCCCCATGCGCGCGGCTACAAGGAATTTGCCGCCCGCGAATGGGCGTCTCTGCCGCCGCCGAGTTTCTTTAATCCGCAGCGCGCCTGCCTTGAAATCGCTGAAGAGGCGCTCGGCAATATCGAGGTCTTCCTTGCCGATGAAAGCCGCCCGTGGCCGCTGCGCCGGCAGATCGAGCGCCACAAGGACACCCTGATTAAGGGCGCGACCTACCTGCAAAAGATGAACCACAACATCGCGTTCATCGGCCCGATCGGCGTCGGCAAGTCCACCGGCCTGAGCTTCCTGTTTGACCTTCTCGTGCCGCCGACACTCGCGTCGAAGCCGATCGACCGCCCTGTGCTGGAAACAGGCGCAGGCGGCACCACGATTTGCGAGGTTCACGTCAAACGCGGGCCGGAGTTCGGCATTTCGCTGTTGCCGTTGCCCGACAGCGACTTGCGCGACCTGGTATCTGATTTTTGCGCCGCCCGTTGGGCCGTGCTGAAGAACGAACTGAAGGAGTCGGTCGACACGCCGAACGTCAGCCGCGAACACGATCGCGCGATCCGTAATATGTCCGGCCTGACGCGCCGCCGCTCGACGAAAGAAGGCAAGATCGAATACTTCGATCCCGTCACTGACCTCGTCGCCGCCAGCGCCAGCGAAGACGAGTTCCGCACCCGCATCTTTGAAATGATGAACCTCCCCGATCGGACTCGTCGCGAGCTGTGGTATGACAGCGCGACGCGGCAGCACCCGATGGAATGGGTCATGAAGACCTTCCGCGAAGTGAATAACGGCCGCTTGCCTGATGTTTCCCTGCCGGCGAACATCGACCTGATTATCCCTGATTTCGGTCGCAGTTTCGGCGAAATGGAAATCAGCGTGATCGACACTAAGGGCGTCGACGACGTGTCAGTCCGCGAAGACCTCGACCTGCGCCTCAAAGACCCGCGCACCGCCGTCGTGTTCTGCACTCGCTTCAATGACGCGCCCGGCGTCACCACGCGGTCACTCCTGCAGCACATGCAGCAGACGTATTCCGAGCCCGTGAACACCGGTAAAGTCTCGATCCTCGCGCTCCCGCGCGCCGATGAGGCGCGCGCGATGAAGGACGATGCCGGCGACGTCGCGATGGACGATGCGGAGGGCTACGCCTTCAAGCAGATGCAGGTGGAAAACGAACTTGCGGGCGAAGACCTGGCGGGCGTCCCGATGGTATTCTTCAACGTGCAATCAGACGATCCCGCGCCTGTGCGCGAGGCCCTGTTCAACCAGTTCAACCGTATGCGCTCGACGGTTGAGACCCGGCTTTTCGACCTTTGTGCCGCGGCCGACGAAGTGATGAAAAACCATGAGGCTCAGGCTCTCGTCGCGGCGATGGAGGAAGTAGCCGAAAGGCTTAATTCCTTTCTTGAGACTCACCCGACGCTCCCGGCCCGTGAGCGTCACGCTTATACGGAGGCGCTGACGACCATCCGCAGCGTTCGCTATGCCGCGACGCTTTGGGCGGCCACCCGCCGCAACGGCGAATGGTCTGGTCTGAACGTCGTTCACAATATCGGCGTCGGTGCCGCCAAGGACGCGCGCCAGCGCAGCGATCGTTGGTTTTCATCGCTCAAGGATTACCTAGCGGTTATGAAGGGCGACGAGGGGCTGCAGCTGGCAGCGAAAACGATCGACCAGATGGGGCGTGGCGCGATCGCCACCCGCACCGCCTTCCTTGAAGCGGTGCAGCGCGCCGGCATGGAAGTCTATCGCGAACCGCTTTCGCAATCGCCTGTGTGGGGACAGTGCGCCGGCGAATGGGGTGCGGGGCCGGGCTTCACGGGCCGCGTCGCCGTCAATCTGGAAAAGTGGTTCGAGCAGCGCGCCGACCTCAAGGACAAGCTCGAGGATATCACAAAGACCCTTTGGGATCAGCTCGTCATCGCCCCGATGCGCCGCCTCGTCGCGGAAAATGCACCAGAGGTCAGCCCGACTGGAAACGTCATCAAGTTTCCAACTAGGGCAGCGTAACAAACCGCCGAACAGGGAGATGCCCGGACTTCGTTCGGGCCTTTTCTTGTCTGGAACCGGGCTGATCTTCCTGCGGATAGCGTATCTTCCAGAAAACACCGCTACCTGCAGATACAGGCGATGGATCTTGCCCGGCTGGACGCCTCAAGCGGATAGATCAAGGTCGCCGAGGAAGGACGCCAGCGTATTCCCACTTTCGAAGAGACGGCGCCCCTCGTGATCTACTTTCTCGAAGATCAAGCGCAGGCGCGGAGCATCCGCCTCGACCATCGTCTTGCGCCCGTGCAGGAAACCAAGACTGCGACGCAAGTCGCCCGCCTGGGTGGCGAAAACCATACCCCGATCGTGACCGACAAGGATGGAGTGCGAGTGCTCGTAGAACCAATAGGAGACCCCACCCCTGCCGCCCTCATGCGCGTAGACGAAGCGCTGCGGCCACGCCGAGATGTCCTCCGAGGACCAGTCGCTGAAGATATTCCCGAGCGGCCACAGCCGGAGCGCCTTGCGCGTCCGCTTCGAGAGCAGAGGCTCGTCGCGGCCGTCGTCCTCCTTGATGAACGCGCCGGCAGCCTCTTTGCGGTGCGCGACCGTGGACGTTCCCGAAGTGAAGACGAAGCCAACCCCACGGAACGATTCCGGATCGGAGACCACGTGATCCAAAAGGGACGCCAAGGGCCAGTTGTCGCTTGAGGCGGCGCGCGCGCTCACCCTGACCGACGATCATGCCCAGCAGGTCAAGGTTGCGAAGGCGGCTAACGGCCAAGCCCATGCGATCCGCCGATTGCTCACCACCGACAAGGTCGCGACGACCAGCGGTGCGTTCCTGTTCGTCGGGCAGGATGCCTATGCGGCGAAGGGCGGGACGATCACCCCGGACCTGTTCAGCCAAGGCGACGCCGGTTATGCTGACCAGCCCGAGCTTGTGCAGGAACTCGCAGAGGAAAAGCTGGACGGTATCGCGGACGAGTATCGTGCGATCGGTTGGTATGAGGTTCGCGCCCAACTGGATCGGCCATACGACCTCTACATGAAGGGCAGCATCTATCCCGCCACGCGCGAGCCGACCGATGCCGAGGCCGAGCGGTTCGCGGCGATCGAGGCGGAAATCGAGGCCATCGCGGAGGCCGAAGGCGAGGACAGCGCGCGCATCGAACCGCTGTCAAAGGAGCGTGACGCGATCAACGAGGGATTGCGCGACTTTAATCAGCAGCAAGTGGTGATCGGAGGCGTGGCGCTGTGGATTTCGCAGGACGGGACGCTCGGCAAGAGCTTCTATCGTGCCAAGGCCGAGCCGAAGCCGAAGGGGACCAGCACCGGCCCTACCCCGCTCTACAGCAACAGCCTGTGCGCAGACCTGTCGCGCATCAAGACCAAGATCGTGCAGGAGGCGGTCGCAGCCGACCCGGCGCTGGCGCTGGACCTTGTGCTGGACAGCCTAGCGGGCCAGTTGCTCCACGGCGCGCACAGCTATCAGATGGCGCTTGAGGTTCAGGCCAAGACCATCACGACCACGGTTGCCGACGAGCTTATGGCGACCAGCGACGTTCGCCCGGTCGAGGAGACGATGGCAACCCGCTTCGCTTCCGTCCCCGAGGAAGGGCGGTTCGAGGCGATCCGCGCAATGGCGACCGACGACAAGATGGCGTTGCTTGCCGGATTGGTGGCGATGACCGTGGACGGCACGGTGTTCGCGGGCGGCTCCCCCGGCAAGCGGCATCATCATTTCGAGCAGATCGCACGGGCAACCGGGGTGGACATTGCCGCCCGTTGGTCCGCTCCCATCGCGCTGTTCGACAAGATGCGGCGCGCTGCGATGATCGACCTGTTGCGCGAGGAGGTTGGAGCGCCGAGCGCCGAGAATTGCGCGAGCATCAAGAAGAAGGCCGACCTTGCCGTCAACGTGTCGGGACGCCTCCCCGCCAACTGGCTTCCGGCTCCGATGAAGATCGGCGCGTTCGACGAGCCCGAGGGCTACGATGACGCCGACATGGACGCCGAAGACACGGAAAGCATGATGGACGACGAAATGGCCGACGACGAAATGGCCTGACACCTTGGGGGCCGGTGCAGATCGGCCCCCTTCCCTTCCAGCGGCTCGCCCTGGAGCCCCCCCATCGCCGGCGCGACAGCCATGCCCCGCATGGCCGTCGCGCCCGCTGCCTCTGGCGAGGCCGCGAGCGCCGCCCGATCGAGATCGGGCGGGCGCTGACGATTTTAGAAATTGAAAAGTAGGGTTTTCGCGCCTATATTTGCCAGTGGAGGCTTTGTCCGCGGCGACGCGAGCATTGCCTTCTTCCGTTTCAGGCCAGTGGCCGCGGCCTCAGATCGTCGATCAGTTTAAAACCGTAGATCCGATCGCCACCTTCCGTCTCCCGCGTGAATTGAAGCCGGTGAACCAGATCGGCCAGCGGGCGCAGCTCGTCGCGCGCGGGTGCCGTCATCCGGCGCAGGCGCAATCCCCAACTGATGACATAGGCCACAATGTCGGCAGTTTGAATCAGCGTCGTCAGATCGCTGTGGACGAAGAACGGCTCGGGGATGATGAGCCGGGACCGGCTTCGGCCGTTGCGCGTGTTCACGAAATAGTTCGACACTTGGCCGAGCAGAATATGCGCCGCGCTGCGGTCCAGCTCATCGAATACCAGATACCCCATCGGGTCGCCGGGCAGTCCGTTGAGAAAATAGTAAAAGCGCTCGAACAGAAACGCATAATCCTTGCGGAGCGCGTCGCTCCGCTCCGGACGCGGCGCTTCCAGCGGCACGATCGTGGCGAACACCTTCGCCCCATGTCGCCGCGCAAGATCGAGACTGAACCGACAATATTCGATCTTCGCTTGCCCCAGCGCCGTGAGCCGATCGCGTGTGACCGCGGTGCCATCGACCAGCAATTCCCGAGCGAGCTGGGTCCGCTGGATATGCTCGAATGCTCCGAGCTGGGCGGCGTGCTTATATGTCTTGCGATCGAGCAGCTTTTGCGCCTTCGCCTCGCGGCCATAGGCTTCGAATAATCGCATCCCGAAAATATGCTGTTGGGCGTCGGACAAGTCGCGGATGAGCGGCCAGACCTTGCGATCTTCGACCGCGATCCCAGCCAAAACCTCATAGGGGGAATGACGCTGATCCTGGCCGGACTCGTCGATGAACAGGGTCCAGCTCATGATAGGTGCGTTGCTGCCTTCGTGTTTTGCTCCGACCTTCTTTCATTCTCGGCTATGTTGCAAACGACGCCAGTCTGTATCGCTAGAGAAAGAGGTCGGGCGCGGCCCTGCCGGGCACGGCTCTATCTCCCGCCCATCGGGCGTCCGACCGAGCCACCTGCGGCGTCTCGTCCCATGTGGGTGACGATCCTCGCGTCGTAGGGTCGACGACGGCGACGATCGGCATCCACTCGATCGCCGCCACAAAATCACCA
Organism: Sphingomonas sp. TF3; assembly: GCF_003985085.1. Classification (NCBI taxonomy): domain Bacteria; kingdom Pseudomonadati; phylum Pseudomonadota; class Alphaproteobacteria; order Sphingomonadales; family Sphingomonadaceae; genus Sphingomonas; species Sphingomonas sp. TF3. The sequence goes on from NZ_RWKS01000020.1 coordinate 48,792, forward strand.
AGCGCGCGCCGACGATAGGCATTGAGCCATCGCCGACGCCGGTGTTCCGGCGCGTCGTGGATCATATGGCACCGCTGGCAGAGCGCCGCGAGGTTGCGCGGCGCGTTGTCAGTCGGATCATGGTTGAGATGAGCGCACGCAATATACACCCGCGTGACGCGCACGATCGCTGCGACGCCTGTGCCGGGCGAGCGCGCTCGCCGCCCCCGCCCGTCGCGCCAATGCCGGCGATCGGCGTCCCACCAGCGGCCATCGCCGAGGTGGAACACCTGCCGACCATGCGGACGCTGGCAATGCTCGCAGCGCCCCTTGGCGCGTCCAAAGCGGATCAGCTTCGACAGCTCGGGCCAGTCGATCGGATAGAGCCAGCGATGTTCGGCCATGATCGGCATGACGATTCTATGAGTCAGCCGAGCTGAGAACGAAAGCAGAAAGTTGGGCAGTGGACCGCCCCATATCCGCGGCTTCACCGTTGCCATTTGGTATCCGCGACATAGGAGTGTCAGATAAGACAAAGGGGAACATTGAATTGGTTTTACATCGGAGCGCACCCGCGATCGTCGCAATGGCACTGGCGGCGCAGGCCCAAGCCCAGGACGTATGCCCTGCCTATGTCGGGCAGACGGTGACGCCCACAACCATCGATGCCGCGATCGCAGCGGTCTCCAGGGTGCCGGGCGTTAAGGGCGAGTTTGAGACCACAGCGCAATTTGAAGCGCGCCAGGCTGCGGCGAGTGGCGGCACGCTAGGGCGCATGATTGTAGCGAAATCCCCCGAGCGCAAATATTTCGAGTATGACGCCGATGCCGGGAAGCTCCGCATCAAGTCCTACGCCTTCGACAATATCAACGTCGATTACGACGATGTGTTTGGTTACGGAACCAAGTTCTATGAGAAGGTGAAATACTCTCACCTCTCCTACAATCTTGATGTTGTGATGAGCGAGACGGAGGTGCCGACCGGCAGCTATGTCGGAGGGAATGCCTTTGGTGCCAAGACGCGGGTGACGAAGAAGACCCGCACGACCAAGGCGATCTTCGACCATGACGCCGCGAGCTACGACGAGGGTCTGTTTCCCGGCGCGGACAAGGATGCCGTGATCGGCGAGTTGGCGCTGTCCCCGGCAGAGGCGCAAAGATTGAAGGCCACAATGCGCGTCGCGTTCGCGATCACCCCCAAGGCCCCGTACTTCGCATCTGGCGTCAAGAATTGGGGGAACGCCACGATCGACAACCCGGAGGAGGTCCGCCAGCCGATCTCCGTCGTCATAGCCGACATTCAGTGCGGGCTGTTGCTCGACGCTGGTGGGAAGGTTCTAGCTGCCTACCCGACGCGCTAAGCCGGCGCCCTCCGTGCCGCTGCGCGATCAATGCGCCTCGCTAGGCTTGCCCCTTCACCGGGTCGAGCTTGAGCGCGTTGATCGGGCATGGCGCGTATCAGGCCAAGACCATCATCGACCGGAGCTGGCGGCTTCGGCCATGTTGCGCGCGGAGGGCTGGACGTGCGCGGCTTGCGAGGGGTGGCCCAATGCTCCTCCTGATGAAGGCCGCTTGCCTGGAATGGTTGATGGAGCTGAACACGCTGGGGCCGGCCGATAGCCTCACCCGTTTCTTGGAAGCGCAGTTCGTCATCAACGCCGCCCACCTCGACAGCATCTACGACGCGATCGGTCGCACCACCACGGCCCAGGTTCGCCGCAACTTTGAGGCGATCTATGCTGCCGGCGTCGATGAATATTATCCGGGTGTGACCGGCGACCTGGTACGATCCGCGCTCGCAGGAGCGCGGATCGTGATGCGCCGAAACCGCCTCGCTCAAGTGATTTGTTGAGAAATCGCCGCAGAAAGCGTAGGGTTAATGGCGAAGGAGATGACTTGATGGCCCACATCGACCTTGAGGCGCTTCGCAGTCGCATCCGTTCGATGGGCTTTGAGCGTGGCACACCGGAGCAGATCGCCCTTTGGCGCGACGACGTTTCGGAGTCGCGGGCTAACCTTGTCATCGAGGACATGACGCCGACCGAGGCCGAGGATGCGATGTTCGCGATGATGCTGGACGAGGGCGTGCCCCCCGCGCTGATGCCGTCGATCATCCTCGACCTCTACAAACCGGGAACCAGCCAGATCGCCGCCTGACCTTGGCGAACGATCCTTATACCTATCCCGGCACCGACACGCTTCGGAACCGGCTTGGGATCACCGATGATAAGACGCTCACAGAGGCCGAGCGGCGCCTTACCCAGGCGCGCGGCGCGGAAGCCGCGCGCCTTACCTTTCCGGCATCGGCCGACGGCTACCGCGCGCTCCATAAGCACCTCTTCCAAGACCTCTACGAATGGGCGGGCCAGGACCGCACCGTCGACACCGCCAAGGGCGGCGCGCGCTTCGCGCACGTGCCCTACATCGCGCGCGAACTCGACAAGCTGTTCGCCGACGTGGGGGCGAAGAACGGCCTTCGCGGACTTCCTCGAGACGAGTTTTTCGACAGGCTCGGCAACCACATCAACGAGATCAACGCCATTCACCCTTTCCGCGAAGGCAATGGCCGCACGATGCGCCATCATGCCGCGCAGCTCGCGCGCGACGCCGGCCACCCGATCCGCATCGCCTCGATCGACAAGACGGCATGGATGGACGCTTCGCGGCATGGCTTCCTGACTGGCGATCATCGTGGGATGACCGCGGTCCTCGCCGGCGCGGCGATCCGGCGCGACCTCGCGCCCGAGGCGCGCATCGGCCCCGCTGGGATCGCCATGCTACCCCAGCGGGCGCCACCCGAGGGGCAACGCTACCGGATGACGCTCAGCAAGGTCCGCGAGGAGCTGGAACGCTACCTACCCGCCGCCCGCCAACAGGCGGCCGACCGGCTGCGTGGTTTGATAAAGGACGGCGCGCCGACCGCTACCATCGCGAACGCGCGCACCGAGCTTGCCTATGTCCGGCACGCCAAGGGGCCGGTCTATCAGTCCCACCTTCTCACCTATCTCGGCGTTCGACAGGTCGACGCCGTCATCACCAAGGAGCAGTCGCCGCTTGAGCGCGTGCGGGAGATCGGAGCCGCGCTAGGCGTGCAGATCAACGCCCAGCAATCGGCGCAGCTTCAACGGGCAGTCCGCTCGCTTGAGCGGCCCGCGCTCCGCCCCGGCCATTCGCCGGGGCAGGAGCGGTTGGCCGAGCTGTTCCTGAAGAACACCCTGGAAAAGAACAACGCGGACCCGCGCCTCGCACCCGCTCAGGCGATCGTCGACGCCGCCATAAAGACGGCGCGCGATCGGGGAGAGAGCGTCCGTATGGTCAGCACAATCGGGGATTCGACCCGCCAGCTCGTCGCCGATCGCATCAGGACTGGTGGCGCCCTAGATGCCGAGATCGGCCGCGTCTCCGATCGGGCTGCAGTCCCCCCGCCACAACGGAAAGAGCGGGGCCGCTGACCGGCGCTGTTGGGAAGACAGCATGTGCAACAGGTATCGACCTTCGGCGAGACAGGCGGCCGTCATGCGCGCGTGCGATTTCGAGCCGCTCTACCCCCAAGATGAGACATACCAAGTGCCGCGCGCGATCTTCCCGACCGGGAAGAAGACCGCGCGGCACGGCCTGGTCGTGCGACGATCGGCGCAGGGCAACCGGCCCTTGGAGTCAGTTGCGATGGAGCGGGCTTCCCGACCCAGGTGCCGAGCAAGCGCGACCCAGCGGTAAATCTCGACAAGTATGTGACCAACGCTCGCAATCTCGCGTCACCGATGTGGCGCCGGTCGCTCGCGAGCGCCGATCGACGCTGCCTTGTCCGTTCACTCACTTCGCCGAGCCGCACCCGGAGGGCGGCATGGGCGATGACAACAAGGTGCTTGCCTTCATTTCATCAAGCTTCATTTCGTGCGTCAGACGCGTTCCTGCATTTGGCTATTCTGCCGCGTTCCAGCCCAGCCCAATAGACTTTTGGAGGGCAATGAAGGCACGATCGAGCTCTCCCGTGGCCTCTAGCACTGCCTGATCGGCGGACAGGGCGGCCCGCTCTGCATCAAGCGAAGAGGTCTGGGCCACAGCGCCCTGCCGGAAGCGTTGGGCCGCGTACAGTGCCGATTGTCGTGCGCCTTTGCGGCTCTGGACGCTCGAGGCGAGGGTTTTCCGTTGATTGCCAAAGCGGGTAAGGCTGGTTTCCGCATCGGACAGGGCGGACAGCACCGTCTTTCGGTATTGCGCCTCCGCCTCGTCCCGATCGGCGCGGCCCTGCTCGACCCGGGCGCGGTTACGGCCGAAGTCGAGAAAGCTCCAGTTGATGCGGGGTAGCAAAATGCTGGAGACATTGCCCGGGTCGACAACGTCGCCGATGTTGGGACCGCCCAGGCCAATGATTCCCATGATGCTGACCGAAGGGAACTGCCGGGCGACATTCACTCCGACCTGTGCGGTCGCCGCGGCAAGCCGGCGTTCCGCAGCGCGGATGTCGGGACGTCGTCTGATTAGTGCTGCGGGGTCACCGATCGACACGCTTTCCGGGATGGTAGGGATCGCAGCGGGGGCGCTCAGGGCCTCATCGTGTGCACCGGGTTCGTCGCCGGTCAATAATGCCAATTGGTCCAACGTGACGGCGATCTGTCCCTCAAGCGGGAGCAGCGCACCCTGCGTCCGGTTCAGCTCCGTCTGAAGCCGCACCACATCGTCGCGCGACGACGCGCCCCGCCACTCGCGCTGCTCGAGTAGGGCGAGCGATTGCGCCTGCAAGTCGGCCGATCGCCGTGTCAAAATCAGCCGCTGTTGAAGCTCCCTAAGGGTTACGTAGTTGCTGGCGACCTCGGCCGACAGCCGCACTTGGGCGTCGGCCAGGTTCGCATTCGCAGCCTCTGCCTGGGCCGACGCGCCCTCAGCGGCGCGTCGGCGACCGCCGAACAGGTCGATCTCCCACGAGGCGTCGAGACCGGCATTGTAGAACTCCGCCTTGATGCGGTCGTCCTGCTGACCCTGCGGCTGCAGCGCAAGCGATCCGGTCGGCAAATCCGCGACGAGGGCAATGCCCGAGGCCGAAACGGATGGCAGCTGGTTGGCGCGCTGCTCGCGCAGCGTGGCGCGCGCCTTGCGCACACGCGCTTCTGCGATGGCGACGTCGGGACTGGCGGCGACCGCCCGATCAATCAGCGCAGTCAGCTGCGCGTCCGCCATCGACTCCCACCAGCGGGCGAGTGGCGGCCGCGGCGCGGTGTACGCCGGGTCGGCGCGTCGGAAGGACGCGCCGGGACGCTCGGCGTTCGCGATGGGGCGCGGACCACCGTAGTCGGGGCCCACGGTACAGCCAGCGAGCACGAGCGGAAGGAGGATCAGGTAACGCGCCATCAGTGCATCGCCATCTGCGTGCCGGAAGAAATCGGGCGTAGGAACAGCGCAAGCGGCGTCGTGATCGCGATCGCGACGCCGAGCGCGAAGAACAGGTCGTTGTAAGCCATTACGGTCGCCTGCTGGAGCATCTGGCCGGCAAGTTGTCGGTAGGCGCCCGCCTCGCCGGCGGGCCCCTCCATAGCGCGCGCGAACCATTGCTGGGTTGTGACCGCGTTGGCCGACACGGTCTCGGCGAGACGGTTGAAGTGGATGAAGGTCTGCCGGTCTTGCAACGTCGCCATCAGCGCCAGCCCGATCGAGCCGCCGAGATTTCTCCCTGCATTAAACAGGGCCGAGGCATCTCCAGCGTCGTCGGGCGACACGGCGCTGATCGCGGCCTGGTTCAGGAACATCATCGCGAAGATCTGCCCGAAGCCGCGCACCAGCTGGGAGTTGGTCAGGTCTCCCCCGGCGGACTGCGCGGTCAGGTTCCAGTCCATCGCGCAGCTAACGCCGACAAGGGACATCCCGAAAAGGACCGCCACGCGCACGTCGAGGTATTTGAACGCCAACGGCAGGAACGGCATCATCAGCAACGCCGGAATACCCGAGACGAACACGACCTTGCCAGATTGCAGCGCGCTATAATCGGCCATGACCGACAGGAACTGCGGGATGAGGAAGGTGACCCCATACAGGACAACGCCGATAACCAGGCTGAGCACGAAAACGCTGCCGAACGCCCGACTGAAAATAAGCCGGAGCTTCAGCACAGGGTGCGCGGAATGCACCTGACCGATTGCGATCAGCGCGAAGCCGAAGACGGTAGCAATCGCCAGCTTCACGATAACAGGCGATTCGAACCACATCTCGCGCTGACCTTCCTCGAGCATGATGGTGAGCGAACTCAGTCCGATCATTAGCCCGGCGATGCCCAGCCAGTCAGCTCGGCGAAGTTGGTCCAGCCTTAGCCGCTCGTGGTCGAGTCCGAGCAGGAGCAAGAGGACCAAGCCGGCGCATACCGGCACATTCAGGAAGAAGGCGTAGTGCCAGCTGTAGTTATCGGTCAGCCACCCGCCGATGATCGGCCCGAGCACGGGGCCGAGGATCGCGGTTCCGCCGAAAGCGGCGGTCCCGATCGGCTGCTGGTGGGGCGGCAGTCGCGTCGCGATTATCGTCATCGCCGTCGGTATGAGCGCGCCGCCGGTAAAGCCCTGGCCGACGCGCCCTGCGATCATCATCGGCAGCGTCGTCGAGATCCCGCAGACGACCGAAAAGCCGGTGAACGACACCGCCGCCCCCAACAGGAAGTTGCGCAGGCCGAACAGGCGCACCAGGAACGGACTAAGTGGGATCATGACGATCTCGGCAACGAGATACGATGTCGCGACCCAGGTGCCTTCTGTACCGCTCGCCCCGATCTCGCCCTGGATCGTCGGCAGCGCGGCGTTCACGATCGAGATGTCGAGCAGCGCCATGAACGACCCGATCGTCCCTGCCGCGACAGCAATCCAGTCGCGCGCGCTAGCGCGTTGCTTGGACATCACGGCTGAACCCGCTCGTCGCGGCGCCTAAGTCGTTCGGACTCTTCCTCGATTTGACGCTTGCTGTCCTTGGCGCCGATGGTGTCGACGGTGACCTCTACCGAAAGACCGGGCCGCAGAACCTTGCGTGCCTCGGGACCTGCCTCGATGCTGATCCGGACGGGCACGCGCTGCACGATCTTGGTGAAGTTGCCCGTCGCATTCTCCGGCGGCAGCACCGAGAACTGAGCCCCAGTTCCGGGCGAAAAGCTGGCAATCCGACCACGCAGCTCGGCTGCATCCAGCGCGTCCACCTTGATCGTGACTGGCTGTCCGACGCGCATCAGCGAGACCTGCGTCTCCTTGAAATTGGCACTGATGTAGAGCTGATCGGTTGGAACGATCGACATCAGCCGGGTCGCCGGCTGGACGAACTGGCCGGCGCGTGCCGCCTTGTCCGCGACGACGCCATCGATGCTGCTGCGGATCTCGACCGAACCAAGGTTCGTCGAGGCGCGTGTGAGTTGCGCGCGTGTGGTATCACGCTGCGCGAGTGCCTGACCGATCCGTGCGTCTTGGGTCGCGAGGCTGCGACGAGCAGCCAACGCGGCGGCACGCTGCGCGCGCAGGTTCGCGAAGGCCCGGTCTCTTTCCAGCACCAGGCTCGCCACGCGCTCCCGGGATTCAGCGCCGGACTGAGCGAGTGGCTCGTAGCGGCGGACTTCGTTCGCGGCAGCATCGGCTGCGGCTTGGGCGCTCGCGACCTGGGCGTCCGTTTGTTCGATCGACGCACGCTGCTCATCGAGCGTTCGCCGCGCAGTGCGGATACCGGCGTCCGCGGCGGCGAACTGAGCCTGCGCCTGCGCAACGTCGGCGCGGTAATCCCGCGGGTCCAGCACCGCCAGCAGCTGGCCGCGCCGGACCGGCTGGTTGTCGCTCACCAGCACGCGCTCGACATACCCGCCGAGCTTCGGGGAAACTGTCACGAAGTCCGCGCGAACATAGGCGTTGTTGGTCGACTGAAGATACTGGCCGCTTTGGCGATAGTTCCAGTACCAGAGCGCCGCCGCGACGATACCGACGATCAGCGCAGCGACGAGCACATAGCGGATGATCGGAAACCGTGTCAGCAGGGCCGGCTTTTCCTTGGCTTGCTTGTCATCGTTCGCGCTCTTCGCGTCCTCCTTTACGCGTTCGCCATCTCCGCCTCGACGCTCATCAGCATCGGGCCATTGGTTCTCATCAGCCACTCTAAAACCTTGTGAAATGTAAACCGCATGGTAGCATAGGCAGCATGGTCAATTGATTCCACCGATATTCGCTTCCAATCAAACGGGATTCTGAACGATGACTTTGACCGATGACAGGTTCGTCACCTGCTTGCGGCTCAGCGGCATTGCGCTTCTGATAGCTGGTGCTATCGGGACGTCGAGCGCCCATGCGCAAGAACGCCGATGGCTCTAACGCCGATCGCTCGCGCGTCACCATCGGGGTCGGCGCCGCGACGCTGCCCGACTATGAGGGCGCCGATGAGAACAGCATAACGCCCGGCGCAATCGTCGTCGGCAAAATCGCCGACCACGACCTCTTCACGCGCGGCACGCAGCTCTACTTCAACCTGATCCCGAGCGGCTCCGGACCTGGCACCAACTTCGAGCTCGGCGTGATCGGGGCGGTACGCCTGGATCGAACGAACAAGGTCGACGATCTCCGGGTGCGGGCGCTCGGTAAGCTCGACACCGCCTGTGAAGCCGGCGGCTATGTCGGGATCAGCCGCACCGGCGTGATCACCAGCGACTATGACACACTGACGGTGCGCGTCGCCTACGTGCACGACCTGTCGGACGCATACGACAGCTACGTCGTCACGCCGCAGATCAACTACGCGACGCCGCTTTCGCCGCGCACGCTCGTATCTGTCGGCGCGTCGGCCGACTATGTCGGCAAGGGCTATGGCCGCACCTACTTCGGCGTGACCCCGGCGGGAGCGATCGCCAGCGGGTTGCGCGCCTACTCGATCAACGACAGCGGGTGGAAACGATACAATCTGACGGCGTTTGTATTGCAGAGCCTTAGCGGCGACCTCCGCCGGGGGTTCGGCCTTGGCGCCGGGGTGCTCTACGGACGGCTGCTTGGCGACTACAAGCGCAGTCCGATCGTATCGGACGTGGGTGACGCGGATCAGTTGGCTGCGGCGGTCGGCCTCACCTACACGTTCTGACAGCATTCGCGGGTACACCTTCGGCGCCTTGGCTGTGACGGAGATGCCGATCAACTTGGTTCTTAGGCGCCGCGCGTCTTGGCGATGGTGTAACATGCGCCTTGTAGCTCATCATCTCCCGCAACGGGCGCTCGATCGCGGCAAGCATCATCTTTAGCAGCCAGCACATACAAGGATATCAAGGCCCGAAACTTTGCGCGCGGGGGATTTGCCGCTTGTGTTCCACGAACGGCCGCAGAAGAACTTCGCGGCAGCCGACCATGTCGACGGCGTCATGTTATTGCTTGCTGGGTATACAGCGATGAAGCAGGCGCCGCCGGGCCTCGGCGGCAGCGCTTCGCCGCGTGACGCCAGATCCCTTAGCCTCGGGCGGAGCGGGTTTGCTCAGCGATGCAGGAGAACTCGAATTGCGCCGCGCATCCTGGGGCGTCGGGACTATCCTGCCACGCCTCGATGTGAACGACTGCCACCCGTCTCCCAATCCGACGGACATCGGGTCGCGCGGTCAGGTTCCGCAGGCGCATCGGGGCCAGGAACTGGACATTCAAGCTGATAAGGCAAGGTAGCGACGACTGGTCGAGCCTACGCGCGACGACGACGCTGCACGCAAGCTCGAGGAACGCCGTCACTGCACCGCCATGAAGCGCGGGCAGAAGGGGATTGCCGATCAGTTCGGGTCGAGGCGACAGGGTCCAGAGTGCGCCAGCCTCCGACACTTCGATCATCTCGCCGAGCTTGGCGCCGAAGCCTGACGAAGCGACAAGGGCCGCGACGCGCTCATCCATGCTCATTCGCGATCGGTCGATTGATCGAAAAGACGCCCTGGGCCGCCGCTAAGATGTCCGAAGGGTCGCGATCCCAAACCTCCGCACGGACGAATGCCCTGCTCTCCGTGAGGCTATAACAATGGGACCACACCGTGACCCGGCATCCGGCCTCGGGTCGCCGGACGTGGTCCACCTTGAGGTTGAGGGTCGAGATCAGGAGCGGTCGCGACAGCCGCGACATAACGGCCGCGCCGCACGCGTGATCGACCAGGCTCACGACTGCGCCGGTGGCCACTGCGCCAGCTTGATCAGACAGGTCTGCCCGCCAGGGCATGCGCATCGACGCGACACCATCCCCTGATGAAACGAGTTGCACGTCAAGCGCAGCGCTCCACGGAATGGCGACCATCCCCACATCGGTCAGGACAGACACATTACAACCTCCAACATACCACGCAGACAATCACGTTCCAGCAGCACATCGCACCCGTCAACCTCGCACAGTAAAACTGCACCACTCGGTTTACATAGTTTGCGACGATTGCTATCGACCGATCTAGGTTATGGAAACGCGATCGAACCGCCTGCTCGTCTTCGCCGTCGTCGGCGTCCTCCTTGCCACGTTGCTGGTGTTCGCGGGCTGGCTCTTCTCGGGCAGCAACCCCGACGGGCGCGAATACCTCATTCGGTTCAAAGATAGCGTCACCGGTGTCAGCAAGGGCTCGCCTGTGACCTTTTCGGGCGTGCCGGCGGGCTCCGTGACCGCAGTGCGCCTCGCCGAGAATGATCCCTCGACTGTGCTCGTGAAAGTGCGGCTCGACCCCGATATTCCGATTGTACGCGGGGTGGAAGCTACCGTCTCGCGATCCTTCATCGGCGGCGATTCCACCGTAACTCTTGATGGCGCGCGCAAAGGAGCGCCACCGATTGTACCGGTAACAGGGGAGCGACTGCCGGTGATTCCCGCCAAAAAGGGCGGCCTTCTGGGTTCGGGTGGGGATCCCTTGGCGCTGATCGAGAAGATCAGCCGCTCCGTGGACAACGTATCGAGCAACCTGGACGGCAAAGGTCAGGAGCGCGTGCGCGCACGTCTCGCACTGCTCGCCGAAAGATCGGCGGGGTGGTCGGACAGGGTGCCGCGGATCTTTGATGGGCTGACGGAAACCAGCGGAAAGGTGCAGCGGGGCGGCGACTCAATCGCCAGCGCCGGCGAAGGCGCCGACCGCCTGCGTACAAGAATCGAGGCGGAGCGCGGATCGGGCCTTCGTTCGCTCAGGGAAAGACTGCACAGCGCCGAGAGCGCTGCCGAGGCGTTTGGGGCCAAAGTGGAGGCGGCGCGCCCGACAATCCGGAGAATCGAAGTGCAGCGACAGACGGTAACGGACCAGGTGCGGTCGGTCCGCGCAACGACACAGCGCGTCCAGGAGCAGGCCCAGCGGATCGATCGCGAGGGGCTGCAACTCTTCGGAACGCCGAAGTTGCCCGACTACAAGCCTGGGGGCGGGGCCGCTGCACCGCTCGGCGTCCAGCCGCCCCCCCGATAACGATGCCGCCGATGATACCCGTCGACAGGATGGGGGCATAGCCGAACCCGCATCCATGCCGTCCGCATCGACGCAGCATCACCGCAAGGCCGTGGCGTCGTCTCATGGTCTCGTCTAGGGTCAGGAGAGCCTCGCGTTGGCAGTGTAGAAACGAGGTCAAGTTGAACCAATCGAATCAGGAGAAACCGAAGCGCGGAAGGAGGATGGGACGCCCGACTGCCGGAGACGCGATCCGATTGACCGGCCACATCCTGAAGAGCGCGCGCGAGGTGTTTTTCGAGCACGGGTTTGATGGAGCGAGTGCCGACATGATTGCCGAGCGCGCGAGGATCTCGAAGCGCACGCTCTACGCCCGGTTCGGCAGCAAGGATCGTGTGTTTGAGGCCGTGATCCTCGATGATATCGCTACGCAACTTCGCGCGCTCGAGCCGACCGTGGATGATAAGCTCGACATCGCAGCGAGGCTTCAAGCGATTGCCGACGTCCTGCTGGAATGGCTGCTGACGACGCGTGTCGCGTCGATGGAGCGCGTCGTCATCGCACAGGCCGTGCGCTTCCCCGCGCTCGCGGCGAATATACACGAATTTGGCTTCCAGCGCGCCGTGAAATGGGTAGCGAGCATTCTCGCGCACGCCAACGCCAAGGGCGAACTCACTCTTTCGGACCCGGTGTTCGCCGCAGAGCAGTTCGTCACCCTCGTGGTAGTGGCCCCGATGCGCCGCTCCGCGCTCGGGCTCGCCCCCGCCGCCTACGACACGGCCGCACAGGACCGCGTCCGGCGCGGCATCGAGTTATTCATCGCTGGCTGCCGGACCCAAGCCTCAGCCGATGGGCGATCGTCTTGAGCGAAGCCCCAGAGGATGTGCCGCTCGGCGAGCGTGCGCGGTTTGCCGAGCTGACAAGGATCTTCGCACGTCATGGCCTGAGCGGTCTCGCTTCCCGCATGGGCCTGATACCAGGCCGCTCCGCGCTACCCGCCGAGGCGGATGCCCCAGAACGCGTGGTCGCGATGCTGCGCGATCTCGGGCCGGTAGCCGTCAAGCTGGGTCAGGTTCTGGCTACCCGCGAAGACCTGCTCGGGCCAGAATGGGTGGCAGCGCTTTCGACGCTTCAGGACCAGGTGCTGCCGCTGCCCTTCGAGCAGATCGAACACGATCTGGTGGCGGCGCTTGGCGCACCGGTTGAAGAAGTGTTTGCCCGGTTCGACCGCGATCCGATCGCGGCGGCATCGATTGCTCAGGTCCATGCCGCCGCGCTCCACGACGGGACGGAGGTCGTCGTCAAGGTGCGACGCCCTGGCATCGCCGCCCGGGTGGATGCCGACCTTAGGCTTCTGCGAAGGGTCGCGCGGCTGGGGGAGCGACGCTCGCCCGAGCTGAGGCGGCTTAAGCTCGACGAGTTGCTGCGCTCCTTCGCCGAAGGCTTGTCGCAGGAGATGGACCTGAGCGCCGAGGCAGCGGCCTGCGAGAGCATAGGCGCGTACCTTGCAACTCTGGGCGTCCGGACGCCCAGGTTTTTCTGGGACCATATCGGACGGCGCGCGAACGTGCAGGAGCGGCTTGTCGGCATGTCTGTTCGCGCGACCACTGCCTTAGGTGTGGATCTTCCGACCGCGAAGGCAATCGCCGGAGCATACGCCGACGCCGTGCTTCGCATGATCATCTTCAACGGCCGCTTCCACGCCGATCCACATCCCGGCAATGTGTTCGTCCTGACTGACGGCGCGATTGCGTTCATCGATTTCGGTGCGGTCGGAATCCTGACCCCGGCGCGCCGATCGGAACTGGTGACGCTCGTACTGGCGATCGCGGGCGACGACGCCCGCGCCGTTGCCGACGTGCTGATGCGCTGGTCGGGGGACTATTCGGTGAACACGCAAGCCCTGCAGCGCGACCTGGAATCGCTGATCGGTGAGTTCCGCGGCGCCGTCCTTCAGCAGATAGAGTTGTCGGTGATCTTCAAGCGCGTCTTCTCGCTGCTGCGCGAATACCGGCTCACGCTGCCGTCGGATCTCGCTCTCCTGCTACGAACGCTTCTCACCGCCGAGGGCTTCGTGCGCAGCCTCGACCCGGAATTCAACATCGCATCCAGGACTATGCCGATTGCCCGGGAGCTGATGCGCGAACGACTGAGCCCCGCTGACCTCAAGAGAGGCGGGCGGCGTTTCGTGGCCAGCCTTGGACGGCTCGCGACCGCATCTCCTGAGCTGATCACCCTGGCAGAGAGTATCGCGCGGTCGGGGGCGCTGCCAATACAGATCCAACCTTCCCCGTCGTCTTCGCCGATAAAGAGGAATTCGGCGGCCGATCCCCACGTTCTTACCGCCGGTTTGCTGATCGCGGGTGCTATCCTCGTAGAGGATCATGCCATCGCAGGGTTGCTCCTGATTTCCGCAGCGATCGCCAACTTTCTTTGGGCTAGTTTCCGCAGCGGAAGTGAAGGCTAGGCGAGCTTGCGTACCCAAAATGGTGCGACGGACGGGATCTCGCCCATCTCGTCTTGCGAACCGCCGCTCCGTCACGGACTCGCCCAACCCGCCTCGTGCATCGCCATTCTCGCAGCTTCTGCTTCCAGCAGATCGCGACTCCACCGGGAGGCGTCGAGTCGGCATCCTGTGACCCCATCTGAGCCGTCCGACGAAAGCCACAGGAGCGGGGGGACGATGATTGTTGGGTCCAGTAAATCCTTTCGCGCCTCCTGCGGCAGCGCCTCTGGAATCATTCCGGTCGCGGTGGCACCGCCTGGGAGCAATGCATTCACCGTCACGCCCGTCCCTTCCAGATCATGCGACCAGATGATGGTTTCCGATTCGAGCGCTGCCTTGGACGGACCGTAGGGAGAGAAGCCGCGCCGCCGCATTGTCGCGTGATTCATCGTGATGTTGACGATCCGGCCCCACCCGGCCGCGATCATCGGCCCTGCCGCTGCCCGGGCCATCAGAAACGGGCCGTTGACGTTGGTGTCGATTACCATGCGCCAGACGGCCGGATCGGTCTTCCAGAAACGGGTCGGCTCCGTCAGAAAGCGATCACTGACATATTTCATGCCCCGTCCAGCATTGTTGACGAGGATATCAAGTTGGCCGAACCGCTCCGTCGCCGTGGCGACTACGCGCGCGCAATCCTCCTCGCGCGTGACATCGGCGGTCATCGGCAGGACGCGCCCCAGGGCGGCCTCGCGCGCCACAGCCTCGACCTCATCCTTTTGGCGCGCGGCGATCGCGATCACCCTCGCTCCCTCCGCCGCGAGACCGAGCACCATGGCCCTGCCGAGCCCGCGACCGCCGCCAGTAACGATAGCCACTCGCCCGGCGAGCCGGTCGCCAGTCTCGGTGGTCATCTGTTCAGCGCCTGCATCTGAGGAGAAGCGTAGCGTGATCCGGAGGCAGCTCCGGGGGGCAGGATGCTGTCGATGCGCTCGCGGTCCTCAGGCGTGATCCGCACCTCCATGGCCCCGACATTCTCCTCGAGCCGTGCCCGCTTCTTGGTGCCCGGAATGGGAACGACATCGTCGCCTTGCGCCAGGAGCCAAGCGAGCGCGAATTGCGCTGGCGTGCAGCCCTTCTCGCGCGAGATCACCTCGACCGCGCTGACGAGATCGAGATTTTTCTGAAAGTTCTCGCCCTGGAAGCGGGGTGCCTGGCGCCGGTAGTCATCCTCCGGTAGATCCTCAACGCGACGGATCTGGCCGGTCAGGAAGCCGCGCCCGAGCGGACTGTAGGCGACATAGCCGATGCCGAGTTCACGCACAGTCGGCAGAATCGTCTCCTCGGGGTCGCGGCTCCAGAGCGAATACTCAGTCTGGAGCGCGGTGATCGGGTGAACGGCATGGGCTCGGCGGATGGTTTCAGGCGCCGCCTCCGACATGCCGAGGAACCGAACCTTGCCCGCCTGAACAAGCTCGGCCATGGCGCCGATTGTCTCCTCGATCGGCACGCTCGGGTCCACCCGGTGCTGGTAATACAGGTCGATGTGGTCGACCTTGAGCCGCCGCAAGGAGGCATCGCAGGACTGCCGGACGTAGTCCGCATCGCCCCGGATCCCCAAATACTCGCCGTTCGCGCCGCGGACATTGGCGAACTTGGTGGCGAGGACAACTTGATCGCGGCGATCGGCGATCGCTCTACCCACAAGCTCCTCGTTGGTGAACGGACCATACATGTCGGCCGTATCGAGGAAGTTCAGGCCGAGCTCGAGCGCACGGTGGATGGTCGCGATCGACTCCGCGTCGTCGCCCTGCCCGTAGAACTCTGACATGCCCATGCAGCCGAGGCCGAGAGCGGAAACCTCCAGTCCCTGTGAGCCGATCCTGCGCTTTTGCATCGGTAACTCCTGTTGCGACCGCCGCGGTGTAAACCGGGGGGGCGACGCCAAGTTCCGCAGGATTGAGAATGCCCGGAGCTTACAGAAAGACCCGTATCGTCGAGGACTCTGGATCCGCCGCTCGCACGACCGGGTTCGATTAGCGTCCATGCCGGTCGCTGCCCGCCTTCCCGCCAATGATCGTTCCCTGATAACCGCTGTCGGCGCGGTGAACTCGCAGTCGGATATCCATGTGTTCGACAAGTTCGATTACCTGCCGCTCAATCTCATTCGCTGACGGCTATGTTCATTGTCCAATCGCACTCGGGCATCTGCGCCTCCTACCCGATTGTCCGCGATCCCGATGCTTTCCATCGTTCGTAAGTCGTCGCTGGTGTCTCAGGAAGAGCGTTGATTGATTTCGGAAATACTGCTGGCAACCGGACTGCGCTGTCGGAGAAATAGGCCACTACGCCTGCCCGAGCGCGAGCTACCCGGCTCTTGAGAGTGCCGAGTTCCTGTCCTGCCCGCCGGGCGGCATCTTCGTATGAAAGGCCTTCTTCGGTGATGAGCAGCAGTGCTTCACGTTGTCCGGCCGGCAGAGCAGCAAGCGCGCAGTCCAGATCGCGCCTGTAAAGAGGGTCGTCCTGTGCCGCACCCGATACGAGTAGACGGTCATGCACATCGGGATTCCACTGGATGCTGCGCGCGGAGCGCCGGACGTTCGAGAGGAAGCAATTGCGCGCGATGCGGAACACCCATGCCTTGAAGTTCGTCCCAGGTGTGAACCGGCTGCGAGCGCGCCAAGCTCGTATCAGCGTCTCCTGTACGAGGTCGTCGCTATCGTTACCGGCAAGGCGTCGGGTATAGCCGCGTAGCGACGGCAACACCGATTTTACCGCAGCGACGAAGCACTCGGGCGAGGTGATCGTTTCGCTGATCGGCAGGGTTAGGTTGGAGCTCACTGGGAAAGTCCATCTAATTGCAGGAAAGTCGGTGTAGCGGGTCTTGAGCAGAACGTGCTATAAGCGGACATCGATTGTCCGATAAAGTAAGAACGACGTTGGAGATGAAAAGTTGCGAAAGGATGCTGCGGCTCGGCGTGACAAGCTGATCGAGGTGGCCGCGATGCTCTTCGAACGCGACGGCTACGACATTCCCCTGGACGCGATCGTCACCACAGCGGGGCTGGGCCGGGCGACTCTATACCGGAATTTTCCGGATCGAACGGCCCTGATGGCGGCGGTTCTTGTCTACAAACTTGCCGAGCTCGAGCAATTCGTCGCGGCGCACGATGACGACACGACGCTGTTGAAGGCCTTCGTTCGAAAGTGCGGGCTGAATGTCCTGCTGCATGCACCGGCCGTAGAGTGCCTTAAGGCCGATACCTCGACAGGAGCGGTACAGGAGTCGATCGCCGTCATGACCGCGCGAGCCGATGTGTTGCTCGACCAGATCGTCATGCGCTCTCACGCTGCGGGAACCTTATGCGCCGGAGCGACCGCTGCCCACCTCCGCATCGTCAACAAGATGGTGGCCGCAGCAGCGTGCGAGCCTACGGAAGCGCAGAGCAACAGGCTCGATGTCGCGGTCGAGATTGTCACCGGTGGACTTTCGCCACGATAACGCGAGCGGCGTCGCGACATTTTCTTCCGGGCTAACGGAACCCATCCTAGTTAACAGCGGTTAAGCTCGCACCCGACACATTCTGTCCGCTTTTGAACATAGGATGCATCCACGTCTTTCGCGTGACGATAATCGGGTGCAGCTCGTATCT
>NZ_RWKS01000021.1:0-60782 GCF_003985085.1 Sphingomonas sp. TF3
CCATCGCAGCATTGTTCGAAGCCGGTGCCGATGCGTTTCGCGTCAATATGAGCCATGGCGACCAGCAATCCAAGGTCGCGGTGATCCAGGCAATCCGCGCGCTGGAACAGAAATACGGCCGCCCGTCGACCATCCTCGCCGATCTGCAAGGCCCGAAACTGCGCGTCGGCAAGTTCGAGGGCGGGCGCGTAACCCTCGAAAAAGGCCAGACCTTCACGCTCGACCGCGACACCACGCCCGGCGACGCGAGCCGCGTCGAATTGCCGCACAAGGAAATCTTCGCCGCGATCGAACCCGGCGCGCGGCTGCTGCTCGACGACGGCAAATTGGTGCTGCGCGTCACCAGCCACACCCCCGACACGATCGTCACCGAAGTGGTGGTCGGGGGCGCGCTGTCCAACAGCAAGGGGCTGAACGTCCCCGACGTGGTGCTGCCGATGGCGGCGCTGACCGAGAAAGACCGCAGCGACCTCGCCTTTGCGGTCGACCAGGGGGTCGACTGGATCGCCTTGAGCTTCGTCCAGCGGCCCGAGGATCTGGCCGAGGCGCGCAAGCTGATCGGCGGCAAGACCGCCTTGCTCGCGAAAATCGAAAAACCGTCCGCAATCGAGCGGCTCGAGGAAATCGTCGAAGCGTGCGACGGCGTGATGGTCGCGCGCGGTGACCTGGGCGTCGAACTGCCGCCCGAAAGCGTGCCGCCGCTACAGAAGCGCATCATCGAGGTTTCGCGCCGCTTGGGCCGCCCGGTAGTCGTCGCGACGCAAATGCTCGAATCGATGATTACCTCGCCCTCCCCCACCCGCGCCGAAGTGTCCGACGTGGCCACCGCCATCTATGACGGGGCAGACGCGATCATGCTGTCGGCGGAAAGCGCCGCAGGCGCGTGGCCGACCGAATCGGTCGCGATGATGAACGCGATCGGCGAGGCGGTCGAACGCGACCCGACGCATGGCGAGCGCATCCACTTCACGGTGATCCGGTCCGACCCAACCACCGCCGACGCTTTGTCGGAAGCCGCCAAGAACATCGCGCACACCGTCGATGCCGCCGCGATCATCTGCTTCACCGCCTCGGGCTCGACCGCACGCCGCGTCGCGCGCGAGCGGCCCGGCGTGCCGCTGATGGTGCTGACCCCCAATCTCGAAACCGCGCGTCGCGCCGGATTGCTGTGGGGGGCCTATGCCGTCCACACCAAGGACGTCGAATCGTTCGAGGAAATGGTGGCCAAGGCGAAGCGCATGGCGCTGCGCCACGGGCTGGCGGTGGCGGGCGACCGCGTCATCATCATCGCGGGCGTGCCGTTCAAGACGCCAGGATCGACCAATGTGCTGCACGTCGTGCGGATCATCGGCGATGAGCTGAAGGACTATATTTAACGTTGGCCCGGTCCCCCGCGAAAGCGGGGGACGAAGGTTACACGCGAACCGCGTGTTGCCGTGCAATCAGACCGGCAGGCCGAGCTTTGCGAGATCAGCGCGCAACGTCGCAGCGTCGGTGAACAACAGGCCGGTGATGCCGAGCGCATTGGCCGCGTCGATATTGGCGGCGCTATCATCAATGAACACCGCGTCCGCCGCCGCCACACCGAAGCGATCGAGCGCGAGCGTGTAGATTGCCGGATCGGGCTTGATCAGCTTTTCTTCGCCCGACACGACAATGTCGCGGAAGCGGCCGAACACATCGGGCCGGCTCGCGCGGAAGGCGGCGAAGAAATCATCGTGGAAATTGGTGATCGCGAACAGCGGTACGCCCGCCGCATCGAGCGATTCGAGAATCGCCACGACGCCGGGCACTTCGCGTTGCAGCGAATCATTGAAGCGCGGACCGTAGAGGTCGATCAGCGCGGCATGCTGCGGGAAACGCGCGCGCAGCTCCGCCGACGTCTCGGCGAAGGAAACGCCGAGATCGTGCTGGGCATGCCAGTCGAGCGAGACAACATCGTCCACGAATGCACGAAGCGCCTGATCATCCTCGATCAGGCGCTCATAGATCGCGTGGCGATCCCAGTGGAACAGCACATTGCCGACATCGAAGATGACGGCCTTCGTGCTCCCCATGGCGGGCGATCAGCCCTGGCGTGCCTTGAAGCGACGGTTGGTCTTGTTGATGACGTACGTACGCCCACGACGACGGATCACGCGGTTATCGCGGTGACGGCCCTTGAGCGACTTCAGGGAATTGCGGATCTTCATGATCGATTCGCTTTGCAAATTCTGGAATGTGGAAAAGAGCGGCTGCGCATATGGTCGGGATGCCCCCAAGTCAAGTATAGAGCGCGCCGGACATAGGCGGGACACCGCTATGGAACATCGATCCAACGGAACACGGGGGCCGGGTCGAAGCGTTACACCCCTGCAACAAGCGCGTACGAGGAAAACTGGCATGAAGCGGACTATGGGTTTGGCATTGGCGGCGACGGTGCTCGGCGCGGGCGCGCTGGCAGGCTGCACGACGACCGGCAAGGCCGGCCCCGTCGAAGTGACGCGCTTCCACCTCGGCGCGCCGCTGGAAACCGGCACTCTTACCGTAGAGGCGATGCCGGGCCGCGATCAAGACAGCCTGGAATATAAGACCTATGCCGCAGCCGTTGAAACCGAGGCGCTGACCCACGGCTTCACCGTGCCCGCGACCGGGGCCGCGCCGCAATATGCCGCCGTCGTCAGCTTCACGCGCACCAACCGCCCGGCCCCCTCCCCCAATGGCAGCCGTAGCGGGGTGAGCGTCGGCCTGGGCGGTGGTGGCGGCGGCTATGGCGGTGGCGTCGGGCTGGGCGGGGCGATCTCCTTCCCGATCGGCAAGCCGCGCTATCGCACGATCGTGCTGACCGATCTCGCCGTGCAGATCCGCCGCCGCAGCGATGGCACGGTGATTTGGGAAGGCCATGCCCAGACCACCGCCGATGGCCAAGCGCCCGACGCGCAGACCGGCCCGGCCGCGACGAAATTGGCGCGCGCGCTGTTCCTGGGCTTCCCCGGCGAATCCGGGCGCACTATCACGGTCAAATGAGCATCACCGTCAACGCCGCCTTTGACAGCGGAAACATCCTGGTCGCCGGCATTGACGGCGACCAGGTGAACCTCACCATCGCGCGGGATCACCTGTCCGACTTCTTCCAATGGTTCCACTTCCGCGTGGCAGGAGCCAAGGGGCGGACGCTGACCTTCCGCATCCTGAATGCGGGAGAATCGGCGTACCCGTTCGGCTGGCCGGGCTATAAGGTGCGCGCCAGCACCGACCGGCAGACCTGGCGGATGATCCCGACGCGCTATGTCGACGGCGTGCTGGAATTCGAATGGTCGGGGACGAGCGAGCTGGTGTGGTTCGCCTACTTTCAGCCCTATACGCTGGAGCAGCATGACGCGCTGGTCGCGCGGATCGCGCTTCAGCCGGGCGTCACCCACCGCGAGCTCGGCCAGTCGCTCGACGGGCGCGCGATCGATTGTCTCGAGCTTGGCACCGGCCCCAAGCATGTGTGGCTCTATGCCCGCCAGCATCCCGGCGAGAGCATGGCCGAATGGTGGATGGAAGGCGCGCTGGAATGGCTGACCGACCCGGCCAACGCGACCGCGCAAGCACTGCGCGAAAAGGCGACCTTCCACTGCGTGCCCAATATGAACCCCGATGGCAGCTTCCGCGGGCATTTGCGCACCAATGCGGCAGGCGTGAACCTCAACCGCGAATGGGATACGCCGACGCCGGCGCGCAGCCCCGAAGTGCTGTGTGTGCGGGGTGCGATGGACGAAACCGGCGTCGCCTTTGCGATGGACGTACATGGCGACGAAGCGATCCCCGCCAATTTCCTGGCAGGGTTTGAAGGCATCCCCTCCTGGACCGATGCACTGGGCGCGAAATTCTATGATTTCGGCACGCGGCTGGCGGCGCACACGCCCGATTTCCAGACCGAACAGGGCTATGACAAAGCGGCACCGGGGCGCGCCAACCTGTCGATGTCGACCAACCAACTGGCCGAGCGCTTTGGCGCCGTGTCGATGACGCTGGAAATGCCGTTCAAGGACCATGATGCCAATGCCGATGCCGAATTCGGCTGGTCCGGCGCACGGTCGAAGACGCTGGCGCATGCGTGTTTGGACGTGCTGGCGGAGATGATTGACGGGATTTGAGGGGGGCTCTGCGACGCCGCCCTCTCGCGGCCCTAGCCTTCGCCTTGGCGCTTCCCGGCGAAGGCCAGTGGCGAGGAGTTGCGTTGGTGGGACCTTGTTATTGCCTTCGTGGCTTGCACTGGCGACTGCGTCGTAAGGGTAGAGGGTGGGACTTTTCTGCAGTTCCTGGATGAACTGCCGAACGTCAGCTCGCGCTAAAACCCGTCTATTACGAGCGAGAAAGCTGTCGGGCACCGCTGGGTCCCAAGTCGTTCGTTCGGCGGCTGTCTGGCCGATTCCCGAAGCCGTGATCTTTTTAAGCGCATCTTATTAAAGGACTACCTCGAAATCCTCTGCTCCCAGTGAGTCCATGCAGACTCCGTAGAGATGGTCGTCTATGACCACTTCAATTATCGAAAGAAGCGAGGGTTGACTCGGCCGGACCCCGTCTTCATCGATATGAAAAGGTGTATCCCCAAGTTGATGGAAACCGGGCAGGTTGTCGGGGTCGTACAGATAGATGTGTCGATCCAGCACCTGTCGGCTGTTCAGGCCAACGGGGAGGGACCCGAACCGCTTGAGCAAATAATCTTCATAGCTGATTGGCTGCCGGCCAGCGCACCAGTTCACGATCTTCGCGATCGTCGCCTCGTTCGGTCGCACGGGAACATTGTCGTTTGTCCGCCGGAATTGGAAGCGCCCATCTGTAACAAACTGGCCGATGCGCTGTAGCGGTTCGTAATAGGACAAGAGCTCAACGGGGCCTAATCTCATACGCGCGCACAGGTCATGCAGCGCGGAGTAAAAATTCCAGAGAGAGTCCTCCCGATATTCCAGAAATAATGGCCAAGACTCTGTCGTGATGCTTTCGCTATGGAGACACTTTTGGAAGGCATCCTTGCCTTGATGGCTAATGGTCCCAACTCCAAGAACGCAGACGTAGTTAGGCCAGAGCTCGGGTGGATGCCGCTGCTCCCACTCCCGCAGATTTTCCGTCAAAGAATTCATCGAATTCCCCGCAAGATTGTATGCGAATACCGTTCCGAATGGCCTAGGCCGAGGAAACGATGCAGTCGCTCCGCCTCTCGACTCCCGAACACGCCCGCCGGGTGCCATAGACTTGAAGGCGGCGATCTTATCCAAGGCGTCGATGAATTCTTTCTTCGACAGACCAGACTTCACTTCGACGATCCCGTAGACGCAGTCGATGGGGTAGACTTGAGTATGCTCGTCGTAAAGGAGCGTGACGCCGTCGATTTTGTCGTAGATGATGAGGTCAGACTGACGCGACGTGTCCTTGATACGGCCGACGATCTCTCCTGAGCCAAGGCCGTATTTGGACGGGAGCCGACCTTCTTCCAGAAATTTCCTGAAGATATTTTCCCGGATCGTTCCCTTGGAACCGCGATGCGCCACCTGGGCCGACGCTTTGAAATCGGCGTGCATCTTGCCGCTGACGGCTTGAAATAGCGCTTTGGTGTCCATTGTGGGTTCCGCAGAGATAGAGGCAGCATTACTCGCTAGCCTATCTAATTCTGGCTCAAGCGGGAACGTCACGTTTGCGAACGAGAGTTGCCATCCATTCGCAGGTCTCGCACCGCGTATTATGGCCGCCAACCGACTGTCCGCTTTGTAAAGCTACAGCCTGCCCCCAAGGCCTTCGCAAGCCCGACGCGAAATTGCACGGCCCTGGCCCCGTCGCAAAGCCCCGCTGTTGATCGTGCCGCCGCGCGACGATTATCGACAGCGCGACTGGGCCCCTGCCTTCGCCGGGGAAGCGCAGGGGGCCGGGGAAGCGAACACCGCGTCAGCCCTGCCCCTCCCCCGCCCCCGCCCCCGGACCTTGGCGCATCTCGCGATATGCTTTGTTTGCCACCTGCAGCGCAGCCATTCCTCCTTTGGAAGAAGGGGGGCGATGCGGGTTTCTTTTACCCGCCCAACCAATCGGTGATGATCTCGCCTTTATGCCCCTCGGGTGCCAGCGTGGCGCGCAGGGCTTCCAGCAGCGGCGGCAGCGCCTGCGTGAAGGCGTAAGGCGGATTGACGATATACAGGCCTGCACCATTATAGAGGCCGGGCTGATCGCTATCGTACAACCAATGCTCCACCCGCAGCAGTTTCGGGATGCCGAGCCCCCGCATCTGCTCCCGCCACTGCCCATGCGTCGCGCGGTCTTTTAGCGGATACCAGATCACCGTCACGCCGTGCGCCCATTTGCGGTGTGCAGCGCCAAGGGTGGCGGTGATGCGGTCGCGTTCATCGGTCTGCTCGAACGGCGGGTCGACCAGCACCACGCCGCGCGCGGTGCGCGGCGGCAGCATCGCCAGCCATAGCTCATAGGCGTCGCGCTCATGCACGGCAGCGGAGGTGCCACGCATCACGCCGCGCAAGGTATAGGCGTCTTCAGGATGTTTTTCGTTGAGGATCAGAAAATCCTGCGGGCGCAGAAGCTGCGCCAAAATCCGCGGCGAGCCGGGGTAGAAATGCGGCTCGGCCCCGACATTCACCGCCTGCACGGCGGCGCGATAGTCGTCCAGCACGGGGTTCGCGTCGGCAAAGGCGGGCAGCACGCCCTGTAGCGACTCGCCGGTGCGCCCGGCATCCTCGCCGCCAAGGTCGTACAGCCCGCAACCGGCATGGGTGTCGATCAGCGTCAGCGCGCCCGGTTTTTGCTGCAAGGCCCGCACCAGCGCGATCAGCAGGCTGTGCTTTACGACATCGGCGCTGTTGCCGGCATGGAAGGAATGGCGATAATTCATTGCGACACAAAATCCTGGCGATCTGCCTTTTATCCGACGTGCCGGGCGCGGTGGCCGGGCGCGCGGCGGTGGAAGGCACCAATCCGGTGCGCGTATAAAGTCGCGCGCCAACCTTCAACGCCCTTCTTGCGCGGGGCCGCAAACCCGCCTGTTGATCGCGCCGCCGCGAGGGGATACCCGGCGGGGCATTGCGCCCGGCCTTATGCCGGGGAAGGAGACCGCGCCTTATGCCTAGCCTTGTCCTGATCCGCCACGGCCAGTCCGACTGGAACCTCGAGAACCGCTTCACCGGCTGGTGGGATGTCGATGTGACCGCCAAGGGTGCCGAGGAAGCGCGCGCGGCGGGGCGGTTGATGGCGGAGAAGGGGCTCGATTTCGACCTCTGCTTCACCTCGCTGCAGACGCGCGCGATCAAGACGCTCAACCTGGCATTGGAGGAAATGCAGCGGCTGTGGCTGCCGGTGGAGAAGGACTGGCGGCTGAACGAGCGCCATTATGGCGGGCTGACGGGCCTCAACAAGGCCGAGACCGCCGCCGAATATGGCGATGCGCAAGTGCATATCTGGCGCCGCAGCTTCGACGTGCCACCGCCGCCAATGGCGCCGGGCAGCGCCTATGACCTGTCGCAGGACCGCCGCTATGCCGGGATCGACATCCCCGCCACCGAGAGCCTGAAGGACACGATCGCGCGCGTGCTGCCCTATTGGGAGGGGCGGATCGCGCCGGCCTTGCGCGCCGGGCAGCGCGTGCTGATTTCGGCGCATGGCAATTCGCTGCGCGCGTTGGTGAAGCATCTGTCGGGCATTCCCGATGACGAGATCACCACGCTGGAAATCCCGACCGGGCAGCCGATCGTCTATCAACTGGACGACAGCCTTGCCGCCACCGATCGTTACTATCTGAACGAGCGGTAGCGGCGGGCCACCCCCGGCTTATTGGCCGGTGGTGACGGTGGTGGTGGTCTTCTCGGTCGCGCGCGGCACCGGGCGTTTCGCGGTGTGGCGCACGGTCTTGCGCACCACCTTGTGCGTGGTGGCGGCAGCCGGGGCCGGGGTCGCAGTCTTGGTGGTTTCGGTCGTCACCGTCATCGTCGGTGGCGGCGTCGGCGCGGCGGGTGCAGCGATCACCACCGGAGTGGCGCGCGCAGCGGCGGCATCGGCCGCTGCGGAGGCTGCGGCCTGTTCGGCAGCGGCCGCACGGGCGTTGGCGGCAGCGGCTTGGGCCTGTGCGTCGGCGGCGGCATCGCGCGCATTCTCGGTCACGGCGCGGGCAGTCTGGGTGCGCGCACGCTGCGCCTCGCCCAGCGCGGTGTCGGCGAGCTGGCTGGCATGATGCGCGGCGGCGATCGCCTCTTCCTTCTTGCCGCTGGCGAGATCTTCCTGCGCGGTGCGCAAGGCGGCCTGTGCCTCGGCCTGCAGGCGCGGGGTTTCTGCGGTTGCACCGACCTTGGCCGACGCATCGATCTTCGCGCGCGCCTCGGCGATGGCGGCCTCGGCGCGCTCGTGTTTGCCTTCGGCAAAAGCCGGGCTGGAGAAAGCGAGTACCGCGGCAAGGGCGGCGATCGACGCTGTAGACTTGCGGTTCATTGGGTTTCTCCTTGGGATCTGTTCTCGTGCACCCCCAACCCCTGCCGAGACGAACAAGTTCCGCGACGGACCGTCTGCAAGAGTTGCCCTGCCCAGCGCGGGCCGCTAGTCCCGACGGCATGGCCACGCCCGAAACCCCCGCCGCGCGCCCTGTCGTCGGCATCATCATGGGAAGCACCTCCGATTGGGAGACGATGCACCATGCCGCAGAGCTGCTCGCGGAACTGGGGGTCGCGTATGAAAGCAAGGTGGTGTCGGCGCACCGCACGCCGCAGCGGCTCTATGATTATGCGGGCAGTGCTGCGGGGCGCGGCATCCAGGTGATTATCGCGGGCGCGGGCGGTGCTGCGCATCTGCCGGGCATGGCGGCGGCGCTGACGCATGTGCCGGTGCTGGGCGTGCCGGTGGAAAGCAAGACGCTGAAGGGCGTCGACAGCCTCTATTCGATCGTCCAGATGCCGGCGGGGATTCCGGTGGGGACGCTGGCGATCGGCAAGGCCGGGGCCAAAAATGCAGCGCTGCTGGCGGCAGCGATCCTGGCGCTGTCGGATCCGGGCTTGAGCGAGCGCTTGCAGGCTTGGCGCGCGGCGCAGACCGAGGGCGTGGCGACCGATCCGGCGTGAGTTCAAGGTTGTCTCCCCTCCCTGGAAGGGAGGGGCTGGGGGTGGGTCGGCTGATGGCGAACGGCACGCCCGACTACGGGCCGACCCACCCCCGCCCCCTCCCTTCCAGGGAGGGAAGAAGACGTCGTCGATTTTCTCTTCACCAAGCGGACGGACCAGCATGACCCCCCTTCCCCCCGGATCGACCATCGGCATCCTCGGCGGCGGCCAGCTTGGACGGATGCTCGCGGTGGCAGCGGCGCAGCTTGGCTATCACACGCGCATCCTCGCGCCCGATGAGGAAGCAGTGGCGGCGCAGACCGCGTCCAGCTTCACTCGCGCCGATTATCACAGCCGCATCGTGCTCGATGAATTTGCAGCTGCCGCCGATGTGATCACCTACGAGTTCGAGAATATCGCGCTCGATCCGGTCGAATATTTGGCGGGCAAGGTGCCCGTCCACCCCGCCCCCGCCGCACTTGGCATCGCGCAGGATCGAGCGGTCGAAAAAGCCTTTGTCCGCGACATTGGCGGACGCACCGCGCCCTGGGCCAAGGTCGAAACGCTCGCCGAACTGCAGGCGGCGGTTGCCGAGATCGGTACGCCCGCGATCCTCAAGACGCTGCGCATGGGCTATGACGGCAAGGGCCAGATGCGCATCACCTCGCCCGCCGACATCGCGGTGGCGTGGGATGCGATCGGTCGACGCCCCGCCATTCTCGAAGGCTTCGTGACGTTCAGCCACGAATTCTCAATCCTCCTGGCCCGACGTGGCGATGGACAGATGGTCAGCTATCCGCCGCCGTGGAACGAGCATAAAGACGGCGTGCTGGCGCGATCGACCCTGCCCGCCCCCGCCGAGGTCGCCGCGCACTGGGGCGAAGCGGCGGCACTGGCCGGGCGGATCGCCGATCAGCTCAATTATGTCGGTGTGCTGGCGTGCGAATTCTTTGCCGGGGCCGAGGGGCCGGTGTTCAACGAAATGGCCCCGCGTGTCCACAATTCCGGGCATTGGACGATCGAGGGCGCGGTGTGCTCGCAATTCGAGAACCATATCCGCGCGATTTGCGGGCTGCCGCTCGGCGACACCGGCCTGACCGCGCCCACCGTGGCGATGGAAAATCTGATCGGCCATGATGCCGACCGCTGGGCCGAAATCCTCGCCGAGCCGGGCGCGCATCTGCACCTGTACGGCAAGGAGACGCGGCCGGGGCGCAAGATGGGGCATGTGACGCGGCTGGGGCGGTAAGGTCGGCATTCCCAGCCCCCGTTCGTTTCGAGCGAAGTCGAGAAACCAGCGCCCGGTGTGACGGGTTTCTCGACTTCGCTCGAAACGAACGGGAGGGTGGTGGTGCTGAGCGGTTTCTGCGGCAGAGGCTGCGCGCGTGGAGCGCCCCCTCCACCATGCGCTTTGCGCATGGTCCCCCTCCCGGGGCCGGGAAGGATTAAAAAAGGCCCGCGATCCTGGTGGAGCGCGGGCCTCTTTTCGTCGGGATCGAACGGCTCAGGCCGCGCGCGTGCCCGTCATCGGGAAGCTGCCGAACGCGCCCGCGCCGACCGAGCCGGTGAGCGTGTCGCCATCGGCGGTTGCTTCGCAGGTCAGCGTCATCGGCATCGGCACGACGATCGACATCGTCCACTTGATCGTCTCACCCTCGACGATGCCGTCGGTGATTTCGGCGCTGCCCTGCGCGCCGACTTGGCTTCCTGTCCAGCTATTGCCGTCGGTCTTGACCGTCAGCACGGCCTTCTGGTCGCCCAGCGGCGACTTGACGATGGTATCCCAGGTTCCGTCGATTGCAGCCATTGTCTCTCTCCTGACAAGAATCTTCAACGCGCATCCGCGACGGATGCGGCGGGCACCACCTCAACCGGCAACCCGATGCTGTCAAGCTGGCCACGGACCTTGGCCGCATCGCCGACGACGATCCAGACGGTCTTGGCCGGGTCGATTGCCGTGCGTGCCGCAGCGTCAAGCTCGGCTGCCGTCATCGCGCGATATTTTTGCGGCAGCGTCGCGTAATAATCGTCGGGGCGACGATACAGGTCGTTTTGTTGCAGTGCGCCAAGCACTGCGCCCGACGTTTCGAAATTGCCCGGCAGCGAGCTGATCGCATCGGTGATGGTGCGATCAAACTCTTCCTGGGTAATGCCCTTGGTGGTCAGGAACTCGGCAAAATCGGTCCGCAGCGATTTGATCGATTCGCCGGTCTTGTCGGCCTGCACCCCGGTGCCGAGCAGATAGGGCGTGTCATGCTGGGCGCGGCGGAACGAGCCGTTGACGCCGTACGACCAATGCCGCGCCTCGCGCAGGTCCATGTTGACGCGCGACAGGAAATCGCCGCCGAGCGTGTCGTTGGCGGTGATCACCGGCAGCAGATCATCGGTGCCGACCAGGCTCGTGGGAATCCCTGCGATAAGGAAGGATTGCGGGGAATCGGGCCGGTCGATCAGCACGATCTTGGGTGCCGAAGGTGCTGCCTTGACGGAGAAATCCTTGACGCCGGCCGGGCCGGTCGGCGTCCAGTCGCCAAAGCGCGCATCGAACGCCGCCTTCACCTCGACCAGCGGACGATCGCTGACGACGAAGATCTTGGCCTTGTCGGGCCGGATCCAGGCTTGCTGGAAGGCAATCAGATCGTCGCGCGTCAGTGCCGCCACCGCCTTGGCGTCGCCGCTGCCGAACGACTTGGCATAGGGATAGGCCGCGCCGTAGATCAGCTTGGGATAGACGCGCGTTGCCAGGCCCTGCGGGCTGGTCAGCTCAGCCGAGATTCGCGAAAGCTGCTGGTTCTTGACGCGGGCGACTTCCGCCGGATCGAACTTCGGATGCCGCACGATATCGGCAAGCAATTCGGTCGAGGCCGCAAGGTTCGCGCTCGGCGTGAACAGGCCGACAACGGTGCGGTCAGCCCCCGATCCGCTGGTAATGTTCGCGCCCAGCCGCTCTTTCGCTTCGGCAATCGCGATCGAATCGCGCGTGAGCGTGCCCTCGTCGAGCATGTCGAGCGTCAGTGTCTGCGTGCCGAGCTTGCCCGGCGCATCGGCGGCGACACCGGCATCGAAGCTGATCGACGCCTGCGTGATCGGCACGGCGTTGCGATAGGCATAGATAAGTTCGATGCCGTTCTTAAGCTTGGCGTGCTCGACCTTGGGGAAGTCGAGGCTCGCCAAGGTCCCGACCGGCGGCAGCGCACCGCGCGTGCCCTTGAATTCAGGCTCGGGTGCCGCCGCGACCTTGGCCGGCGGGGTCGCCTCGACATAGGCATCGCGCGCGCCGGGCACGACGGTCAGCGCATAGACCGGGCGCGTCAGCCATTTCGCGCTGGCCGCTTTGACTTGCGCGGGCGTCTGCGCGGCGAGTTCGGCAAGCTGCTTTTTGTAGAAGCCGGGGTCGTTCTCATACAGCGCGCCTTCGGCAAGCGCGACCGCCTTGCCGCCGAAACCACCGGTCGATTCAAGCCCGGCAATGCGTGCCGCCGCATCGCGCGTCGCAACGCGCTGCACTTCATCCGCGGTCGGGCCGTTGGCGATGACATCGGCGATGATCTCGTCGAGCCGCTTGGCGACGAGCGCGGGGTCGACGCCGGGCCGCACATCGGCGCTGACCACGAACATGCCGACCTGCGCGAAGCTCTCATTGTTCGCCGACACGCGCACCGCGAGCTTTTCCTTGCGCACCAGCGCATTGTCGAGGCGGCTGCTGGCGAGGCCCCCAAGCACCCCGGCGGTCACATCCAGCGAGACCGCTTCGGGGTTGTTGAGGCCCGGCACCGCCCACATGCGATAGATGCGGGTGGTGGCAACACGGTCCTTGATCGTCTCAACCTTGGGCGCGGCCAAAGTCGGCACATCGGCGGCGGGGACGACGCTCTCCGGCCCCTTCGGGATCGCGCCGAAATACTTCTCGACCAGTACCTTCGCCTTGGCGGCGTCGATATCGCCCGACAGCACCAGCACCGCATTGTTGGGGCCGTAATGACCTCGGAACCACGCCTTCACATCCTCGACGCTCGCCGAATCGAGATCGGTCATCGATCCGATGGTGGTGTGTCCATAAGGGTGCGTGGTGGGGAACAGTGTCTCGGTCTGCTTGTACTGCACCAGACCAAAGGGCTGATTATCGCCCTGCCGCTTCTCATTCTGCACGACGCCGCGCTGCTCATCGACCACGCCGGGGGTGATCGCCCCGAGCAGATAGCCCATGCGATCGCTTTCGAGGAACAGCGCGCGATCGAGCGCTGCGACGGGCACCGTCTCGAAATAATTGGTGCGATCGAAATAGGTCGTGCCGTTGAGATCGGTCGCGCCGATCGCCTTGGTATAGGTGAAATAGTCCTTCGGCGCATTCTCGGAGCCGTTGAACATCAGATGCTCGAACAGATGCGCAAAGCCGGTCTTGCCCTTGGGCTCGAACTTCGAGCCGACATTGTACCACACGCTGATCGCGACGACCGGGGCCTTGCGATCGGTATTGACGATCACGCGCAGGCCGTTGGCGAGGCGGAATTCGCTATAGGGAATATCGACTTGCTTGACCAATTCCGCGACCGGAACGGGCTTGGGCGCGGTCTGCGCGACGGCGGGCATCGCCAGCGTTGAAAGGGCCACGCCACACAGCGCGAACAGCTTGACGGTCATTGATGGTTCCCCTGGCGATGTCGTTGGTAAACGACTGTACTGATTAGGTATAGCAGTGGCCGGTTTCGTTACAATACGTCACGGTCGATACACACGCTCGACGCTGGTCCGTAAGTCGTCGCGCCAGAACAATACCGGCTTGGTTTTATGCGCGACGAACAGCGGGGCCTGGTCGGCATAATGCGGTGACCGCGGCCGAGTCGTCGCCGCACCATAAGGCTGCACCGATTCCGAGCTGACGCGGCCTGCCTTGTCCCACGTCATGAACATGATGAAGCTGTCGCCATGCTTCACCACCAGCCGCCCGTCATCGGCTTCGTCCCAGGTCGAGGCGGCGCGGAGCACGTCGGGGCCACCGTCGAGCGGCAAATCGACCGCGCCATGCCGCAGGCGCAACACCGTGCCGAGTGGGGGATCGAGCGTACCGAAATGCCGTTGCAGATACCCCGCCGCCTTGGCCAGCGCATCGCGCGGATCGAGCTCGGGGCGACGCGGATAGTGCCATTTCTGCCCCGTGCGCAGCAGGATCGCCGCCAGAGCCTGCCCGCTGTGATGGCCATCGAAATCCCAGTTCCAGCGCTTGAGCAACGCTTCCGCCTGCACCAGTTGCGCATCGCCGTGCGGATCGACGCGGGCGATGTCCGCATACCAGCGCGCCGCCCAGCTGAGGCGGCTGATGGCGGTGTCATATTTGATACGCCGCAGATCGTCGGCGCTGATCGAGGGATGCGCCCCCATCAGCTCGACCGCGCGCGTACCGCGATTGGTGGTGTCGGTCTCGATCCCAAGCAGCGGCGAATAGTCGGCAGGTTTCAATTCGGAGCCAGCCCCGGCTGCCTGGAACGGGGTGTTGTTGGCGTTGACGAGGAAGCCCGAGGCCGGGTTCACGTTGCGCGGCACTTGTGCGAACGGCACCGTGCCCAAGGCGAGATCGCGCGAGGTGTCGCCGGGCAGGACATGAAGATAGTCGAACCCCGGCTTCCGGTTGGGGAAGCTCGCATTGTAGAAATAGGCGATGTTGCCCTTGGCGTCGCCGTACAGGAAATTGGTCGCAGGCACGCCTTGGATCGCCAGCGCCTTCTGCCATTCGGCAAAGTCGCGCGCGCGCGTCAGGCGGTAATATTCCTCGATCATGCGGAGCTGGTCGGCCCCGGCATAACGGATCGCATAGGCCCCGCTCTTGTTGACGATCACCGGCCCCTGCACCGCGCGATAGGCCATTTTGGGGATCGGCAGCACGAACGGACCGAAGCGCACCTTCAGCCACACGCGCTGTGCCTGCAGCGGGCGCCACGCCCCGTCGAAGCGATAGTGGGTACGATCGGCATCGAGCGTCAATTTGTAGACATCGGTCAGATCGGGGCGGTTGACGGTGTTGGTCCAGCCGAGATGTTCGTTATGCCCCAGCACCGGGAAGGGCACGCCGGGAAAGGTCGCGCCCGAAAAGTGCCAGCCGCTGCCCGATTGCACGCTCAGTTCATACCAGGCGACCGGGCCGCTCCACGGCTGGTGCGAATTGGCGATGACGCGGGTGAAGCCATCGGCCGAACGCCTCGGGCCGACGACAAAGGCGTTCGAGCCGTTGGGCATGGCTTCGCCCGTAGCGGGCAGTGCTGCCGGATCGGGGCTATCGGGCACGGACCCTGCGCTTTCACGCGGCAAGGCGGTGTCGCCCGACAATGCGCCGAGCGTCTGGTCGAGCCCGAAGAAGAACGGCGTGCGCAGCACGAAGCCGGTCGCAATGTCCTCGCCATTGGCCGGGAACAGCCGCGCAAGGCGGATCTCGCCCGGATGCCGCCGCGCATATGCGTTGAGCCCGCTGGCATAGGCATCGAGCAAGGCACGCACATCGGCCGGCTGCTTCTGATAATCGCGCTCCGCAGTTTCGCGGGCACCGAGCAGACGGAGCGTGTAATCGACCTTGGCACCGTCCGCGCCTTGGAGCGCGCCGAGGCGTCCCCGCGCCATCGCGACCGCCTCCTGCAGCGTCGCAAAATCATCCTCGGCATGGGCATAAGCCACGCCATAAGCGACATCGGGATCGGTCTTGCCGAAGATATGCGGCACACCGAAACGATCGCGGGCGATGACGCTGTCATAATGGTGGACCCATGGTGGCGTGACGCGGATCGCGACCAGTGGCTCCCACACGGCGAGCCCGACACCCACCACCAACACCAGCACGCCCAACCCGGCCAGCACCCGCCGCAATCCCCGCATCCACCCTGCCCTCTTATCGTTTGCGGCAAGATGTAGCTGGGCGATCCGGCCGAGACGAGGGGATTGTTTCGCGAGGCTCGTGCCGTTTTCCCGCAAAAGCGCGGATCCAGGGTTACAAGCGAAGCGCCTGCAACCCTGGGCTCCCGCTTGCGCGGGCGAACGCGCGTTAGAACCCCGCCTTGATCGTCACGAAATACTGGGCGGGCGCACCCGCCAGCAGCGTCTGGTTGTCGCCCGAATAGCCGAAGCCGTTCGACCCGATCGTGGAGATATATTTCTTGTCGAACAGATTGGTCGCATTGCCCTGGATCTCGAACTTGCGATCGGCGATCGTCACCCGTGCGCCGATCGTCGCGTCGACCAGCACGCGTCCGGGCACCGATTGATCGTTGGTGTAGGTGAAATAGCGGCGGCTCATATAATCCGCGCCGATGCGACCGAAGAACATGCCCTTGTCATAGGTCAATTCGCCCTTGGCGAGATGCTTGGGGGTGTCGACGGTTTGCTTGCCCTTGATGTTCTGCACCAAGCCGCCGACCGTCACGTTGTCGCGATAGGTCGAGTCATTGTAGCTGTACGAGGCGAATACGCCGAAGCCATAGCCAAGCTTGGCCTCCAGCGCGGTTTCGAGGCCATAAGCGCGGACCGAGCCCACATTCGACAGAATCGGCGGGTTGCCGACGATGCCTGCGCCAACCGTCTGGGCGAGCGTGCGGTTCTGGAAATCGACATAATAGCCGGCCAGCAGCGCGTTGATCCCGCGATAATGATAGCGCGCGCCGACTTCATAGGTGTCCGAGGATTCGGGCTTCAGCTTGTTGGTCGTCAGCAGGGCGTTGAACCCGGCTTGCGTGGTAGCGAACGGTCCGCTCGTCGCCGCCGCGACAAATGCGCGGGTCACTTCGGTGAAATCGCCGAACAATTCGACCTGATTGCCCAGCTTGTAGTTGAGCCCGGCGTGCGGCTGGAAGAAATCCTTCACCTGGATGCGGCCCGAGGCGAGCCCGCCCGACACGATCGGCGTGGCCTTGTTGGTGACCGAGAAGCCCTTCCAGCCGAGATCGACCGTCAAATCCCCGAGCGCGATCTTGTCCTGCACATAATATTGCACCGTGTCGGTTTCGTAGGTGTTGTACCACTGGGTCGCGAACGGCAGATATTGGAAGTGCAGCGCATCGCGCGTCGGCGTGGTGCGGCTGTCGAGGCCATAGAAACGCCGTGCCTGGCGGAAGTCGTTCACCTCGTACCAGCCGCCAACGGTGATGTCGTTAAAGGCGAGCTTGGTGCCAAGCGAGCCGAACACGCCCTTGCGGTGAATGTCATATTCGGTGGTGCGCACCGAGATCGGCACGCCCGACGGGGAAGGCACATAAGGCGTGAACCAGATGCCCTGGCCGTGGTTGGAATGGTAATAGCCCTTCAATTCGCCATGCACCGTTGCGCCCTTGGCGGTCTCGATCCCCAGGGACGCGAGATAATCCTGCCGCAGACCGGCGGCGTCGTAATAAACGTCATCGGCATTGGCGTAGGGCGCGGGGGTTACCGTGCCCGCCGCCGGATTGAGCTTGGGTGCGCCGGTATAGCCACTGTTTGCCCCGGTGTCGGCGATCAGCACCGCCAGCGGGAAATTGTTGGAAATATTGTCGTTGCGCAGCCCGAGGCGCTTGATCATGTCGAGCGACAGATCCTGATAGTCATTTTCCCGGCGATCCGAAAAATCGAAGGTGCCGACCAGCCGCACCGGGCCGACGGGCGCGATGAACTTGGCGTTGACCTGGTTCTGGCGCTGCACGCCATAGCCCTTCCACTTGTCGGTATCGAGAAAGCCGTAAGAGACATAGGCGCTCGGCCCGTTCTCACCGAGGACACCGGTGTCGAGGCGACCGAAGGCGCGCACGGTATTGGCGCTGCCATAGGTGCCGTTCAGCGTCAGCCCGAAGGTCGGTTTCGGGTCGCTCGAGAAA
The DNA here is from genome assembly GCF_003985085.1 of Sphingomonas sp. TF3. NCBI lineage: Bacteria > Pseudomonadati > Pseudomonadota > Alphaproteobacteria > Sphingomonadales > Sphingomonadaceae > Sphingomonas > Sphingomonas sp. TF3. The sequence continues at coordinate 17,873 of NZ_RWKS01000021.1, forward strand.
AACTCGATCGTACCGCCAAGGTTGTTGGTCGCTTGTGTCCCGATCGAACCCGCGCCCTGCGACACTTCGGTACGGCCAACGTTTTCGGGCGAGATCGCGCGGCTGATATGCAAGCCGTTGGTGTTGCCATAAGAGCCGTCGCCGAGCGGAATGCCGTCGAGCGTGAAGCCGATCTGGTTCTGGTTGAAGCTGCGGATCGAGACGCGCTCGGACCATTCATACGCGCCAAAGGCGTCGGCCGACTGGAAGTTGACGTTGGGCAGCTTGGCGATGGCTTTGAGCGGGCTGGTGCCGGGAGCCAGGATCGCGAGATCGGCCTGGCTGAGCTGCTGCACTTGCCGCGTCTGGCCCTTGCCGACGATAATGATGTCGCCGCCCGCATCATCCACGGCAGGCGGAGCCTCGGGTGTCGGGGCATCGGGAGCTGGTGCGGCAGGGAGGTCTCGGGCCGAGGCGGCGAGCGGCCACGCCAAGGCAGCACCCGCGAGTAGGCAAAGCGTAAAGCGACGCATGGTCGGTCCCCTGAAAAGAGTCTTTTTTGCAGGGCACTACTCCCCGCGCCCAGTGCCGCGCCTAGCCATGCTGCGTTGCGGAAATACGTAAAATCCGCGTCAAGCGGATGACGTTTTCTGCTGGTACATCGGGCACTTCAGAATCGTGCGCGAGTCACTCTTGTGTTGCAAAAGTGCAACACTACATCGGGACGGAAGAAGGAGGGATACTTCCATATGAATATCGAAAAATTCACCGATCGCGCCAAGGGTTTCCTGCAATCGGCGCAAACCGTCGCGATCCGCATGAGCCATCAGCGCATCGCCCCCGAACATATCCTCAAGGCACTGCTGGAAGATGAGCAGGGCATGGCCTCGGGCCTGATCGCAGCGGCGGGCGGCGACGCCAAACGCGCGGCGACCGAGACCGACCTCGCGTTGTCCAAGATTCCCGCAGTGTCGGGGAGCGGCGCGCAACAGACGCCGGGGCTCGACAATGATGCGGTGCGGGTGCTCGACCAGGCCGAGCAGATCGCGACCAAATCTGGCGACTCCTTTGTCACGGTCGAGCGGCTGCTGGTCGCGCTGGCGCTGTCGCTCAATACGGCAGCAGGCAAGGCGCTCAAGACCGCAGGCGTTACGCCCGAGGCGCTCAACACCGCAATCGAGCAGGTTCGCAATGGCCGCGTCGCCGACAGTGCCAGCGCCGAAGACAAATTCGACGCGCTGAAGAAGTTCGCGCGCGACCTGACGCAGGCGGCACGCGACGGCAAGCTCGACCCCGTGATCGGCCGCGACGAGGAAATCCGCCGCACGATCCAGATTCTGGCGCGCCGCACCAAGAACAACCCGGTGCTGATCGGCGAACCGGGGGTCGGCAAGACCGCGATCGCCGAGGGCCTTGCCTTGCGCATCGCCAATGGCGACGTGCCCGACACGCTGAAGGACCGCCGCCTGATGTCGCTCGACATGGGCTCGCTGATCGCGGGTGCCAAATATCGCGGCGAGTTTGAGGAGCGGCTCAAGGGCGTGCTCGACGAAGTGAAGGCCGCCGAGGGCGACATCGTCCTGTTCATCGACGAGATGCACCAGCTGATCGGCGCGGGCAAATCCGAAGGCGCGATGGATGCCGGCAATTTGCTGAAACCGGCGCTCGCGCGTGGCGAGCTGCACTGCGTCGGCGCGACCACGCTCGATGAATATCGCAAATATGTCGAGAAGGACGCAGCCCTCCAGCGCCGTTTCCAGCCGGTGTTCGTCGGCGAGCCGACCGTGCCCGATACGATCTCGATCCTGCGCGGGCTCAAGGAGAAATATGAGCTGCACCACGGCGTGCGCATCACCGATGCGGCGATCGTGGCAGCAGCGACGCTCTCCAACCGCTACATCACCGACCGCTTCCTGCCCGACAAGGCGATCGATCTGATGGACGAGGCCGCCAGCCGCATCCGCATGGAAGTGGAGAGCAAGCCCGAGGAAATCGAAATCCTCGACCGGCGGATCATCCAGTTGAAGATCGAGCGCGAAGCGTTGAAGCGCGAGAGCGACGAAGCGTCGCGCGACCGGCTGGTGAAGCTCGACGCGGAACTCGCCAATCTCGAACAGCAATCCTCCGAGCTGACCACGCGCTGGCAGGGGGAGAAAGACAAGATCTCGGCCGAAGCCAAGCTCAAGGAGCAGATCGACGCAGCGCGCCTCGAACTGGAACAGGCGCAACGGGCCGGCGATCTCGCCAAGGCGGGCGAGCTGTCCTACGGGCGCATCCCCGAACTGCAACGGCAATTGGACGCGGCAGCGGGCGCGACCAAGGGCGCGATGCTGCGCGAGGAAGTGACCAGCGAAGACATTGCCGGGGTCGTCGCACGCTGGACCGGCATCCCGGTCGAGCGGATGCTGGAAGGCGAACGCGACAAATTGCTGCAGATGGAAGCGACGATCGGCAAGCGCGTGATCGGCCAGCAAAATGCGATCCGTGCGGTCTCCACCGCCGTGCGGCGCGCGCGCGCGGGGTTGCAGGACCCCAACCGCCCGCTCGGTTCGTTCCTGTTCCTCGGGCCAACCGGCGTCGGCAAGACCGAGCTGACCAAGGCGCTCGCCGAATTCCTGTTCGATGACCCGACCGCAATGGTGCGGATCGACATGAGCGAGTTCATGGAAAAGCACGCGGTTGCCCGGCTGATCGGTGCGCCTCCGGGCTATGTCGGTTATGAGGAAGGCGGCGTGCTGACCGAGGCAGTGCGGCGGCGGCCCTATCAGGTGGTGTTGTTCGACGAGGTCGAGAAGGCGCATGGCGATGTGTTCAACATCCTGCTGCAAGTGCTCGACGACGGGCGGTTGACCGACGGCCAGGGCCGCACCGTCGACTTCACCAACACGATCATCGTGCTGACCTCCAACCTCGGCAGCCAGATCCTCACGACGCTGGGCGAAGGCGAAGACGTCGCGAGCGTCGAACCGCAAGTGATGGAGATCGTGCGCGGGCATTTCCGGCCCGAATTTCTCAACCGGCTCGACGAGATCGTGCTGTTCCACCGGCTCGGGCAAGCGGAGATGGCACCGATCGTCGACATCCAGGTGCAGCGGATCGCGACGCTGCTGGCCGAGCGCAAGGTCTCGCTGGAGCTGACCGATGCTGCGCGGGCGTGGTTGGGGCGGGTTGGGTACGATCCCGTCTATGGCGCGCGGCCGCTGAAGCGCGCGGTGCAGCGCTATCTGCAAGACCCACTCGCCGACCTGATCCTGCGCGGCAGCGTGAAGGATGGCGCGACGGTGCGGGTCGACGAAGGCGACGGCAGACTGGAGCTGGCCGTCGAGTGATAAAAAAGGGGCGGCTCCTTTGCAGGAACCGCCCCTCCGCGTTGGTAGATGCGGTTGGCTTACCAGTCGACCTTCGCACCGAAGCGGACGAAGCGGCCGATGAAGCCCTGGCTTTCCCATGCCACGTTGTAGCCGAAGCCCGTATCATAGGTCTGGCCCGGGTTGAAGTCGGGCTTCACGTCGAACACGTTGAGGACGTTTGCATAGAAGGTGAAGCGGCTGCCCACCTTGATGCTCGCGCTCATATCCACATCGATGAAGCGGCGCGCGCGGCACTTGTACGGCGAGCCGTCCGAATAGGTGTAGACCGATACACCGCCATTGTTGGCGCAATCGCCCGGAACGCCGCCGTAATCGACCGACGCCATGTCATAGCCGCTGGTGTAATACGCCGTCGCGCTCAACGTACCCTTGCCGTTGAAGTCGAGCGTGTTCTGCCAGCTGCCGCGCCACTTCGGCGCACCCGAGCACGAGGTGATGTTGCACGGGCTGAGCGATCCGTCGAAGCGCTGGATCGTGCCGTTCGGCTGAACCTGCTCGAGATTGATCAGATACGTCGCATCGACACGGCTGGTGAGGTTGATGCCATGGCCCAGCGGGATCCGCGCCGTACCCGACATGTCCAGCCCCGACGTCGTTTCCGAAGTCGTGTTGATGAAGCTGTACTGGATGAAGCCCAGCTGCGGCAGCGCGGTCGGGAAGTTCGGATCCGCCACGCCCGGCTTTACGGTGATGCCTGGGACATTCACGACGCCGTTATTGGCATAATAGGCCGCAGCCACGCCCGAATAATCCGGTGCCCCGATCAGACCCTTGATCTTGATGTGGTAGTAATCAAGCGTGAAGGTCAAGCGGCGGGTCGGCTCGAAGACGATGCCCCCGGTGATGCTGGTCGACTTCTCGGGCTTCAGATTGGGGTTGCCCGCCGAGGTCAAACCATAGCTGTACGGCAGCGTCGCGTAGGAGTCGCCGCCATGCGCGGCGATGTATGCCGCACCGCCGGCCTGGGTCGGCGAAACCGTCGACGTGATATAACCAGTCGTCGGCTGGCCATAGGCTTCCTGGAAGCTCGGGATGCGGAAGCCGCGCGACCAGGTTCCGCGGATCCGCAGCTGCTCGATTGGCTTGAAGATCGCGGTGACCTTCGGCGAGAAGTTGCTCTGCCCCGACGAATAATCGTCATAACGACCGGCACCGCTCAGCGTCAGCATATTGAACAGTGGCGCATCAATTTGGAAGAAGGCCGACTTCACGTTGCGGCTGCCCGCCGTGCTCACCGAGTTGATGCTGTAATAACGGTCGGCAGGATTGATCTCATTCGGCGCGTTCGCACTCGGATTGTTGACCGATTCGTAGCGATACGCGCCGCCGACCGCCGCCGTCAGCTCGCCACCGGGCAAGGTAAAGAACGACTTGGAAACCGACGCCTGGACTTGCCACAGCTTCGATGTCGACAGATTGTTGTTGGTCGGCGCGATATAGTCGCGCGTTGCCTGCGTGTTGAGCGACGGATCGACGAAGTTGAACGAGCCGTCGTTGATCACGTTGATCAGGCGCTGCGGATTTAGGTAGTTCTTGTTGGTAACCTTCAGATCGACCTCGGAATAGGTCGCATCGGCATTGTACTTCCAGCCTTCGCCGAACGTGCCCTGGATCCCGCCTGCGAAGCGATAGGTTTTCGTGTCGGTCAACGAGATACGCGGCTGATCGTAGCGATAATTGACCCGCGCCTGCTGACCAAGTGCCGCAAACGGATTGTTCGGGTTGAGCGTGCCATTGGCCGCGGTGCACGCCACGGTCGTGCCGCGCGGACAGACGTAAACCGGCAAGAGAACCGGGCTAAGGGTGAACTGCGTCCCGCCCGCTGCGGTCTGGCCGGCGAAGCTCAGCGGCGAAATGCTGCTGTTGGTCTGCGTCTCGTAGAAATTGCCCATCAGATAGGCCTGCGCCTTGCTGCCGACATTGACGGTCAAATGCGCCGTCGCCCCGAAGCGCTGCTCCTCTGGAATTTCCAGCAGATAATCTTTGACGTTATCCTGCGAGCAGACCAGCGAGCCGGTCGGCGTACCTGCCGCCGCCGCTTGCGCTTGCTGCGCCGGGGTCAGGGTGATCGCGGTAAGGTCCCGACAGCCAGCGGCGGGATTGAGCAACTGGAACTGCGAGCCGGCAACCGGGCTGCCGTTCAGATAGGGCCGCGCAACCGGCACGCGCGTCGAGCCAAGGCCGCCGAAGCTGCCATCGCCCTGAATGCCGTTGATCGTCTCGTTGGGCAGACAGGTGCCGCCCGCCTTACAGATCGCGCTGTAATTGTTGGTGTTCCACGGATAACCACGGTCGCGCGCGTAGATCGGGTTGTCGTGCTGGAATTCGGCATTGACGTAGAAGTTGAAGCCCTGCTCGCTGAGCTTGCCATAGCCATAGGTCAGATCGGCGCGCGTTTCGCCGCCGTCACCGCGCTGCGAGATGCCGGCCGATGCGTTGGCGTGCAGACCGACGATCTCCTTCTTCACGACGACGTTGACGACGCCCGCGACCGCATCCGCACCATAAGTCGCGGAGGCACCGTCCTGCAGGACGTCGACCTTCTCGACGACCGACTGCGGAATGGTGTTGAGATCGACGAAGCTGCGCTGGCCGTCATCGCCGAGCGGGTAAATTGCCGAGCGCAGACCGTCGAACAGGGTCAGCGTGTTACCGGTGGTGAGGCCGCGCAGCGAGACGGCGGTCGCGCCGGTGGCGAAACCGAAGCTGTTCCAGGCACGCGTCATCGTGCCTGCGCCGTTGGCGGGAATGGTCTGCAGCGCTTCGGCAATGGTGTTCTGACCGCGATTGGCAAAGTCTTGCGCGGTCAAGGTGTTGATCGGGGCGGCCGTCGCGGCGGCGCTGTTACGGATCAACGAACCCGTGACCACGATGTCCTGGCCCTGGCTGCCCGTGTCGGGCTGCGCCTGCTCGGGCACTGGCGCGGTCGACGGTGCGGCGGGTTGCTGGTCCTGCGCAAATGCGGGCACTGCAGCAAGCAGTAGCGCAGTGGATGCGGCCCCCGTCAGCAGCCGTGCCTTGCGAGCGATGAAGTCTGTTCCGATCACGTCTTTTCCCTTGCTGACCGCACGCATCTACGAAAATTCGCACCGCGGCGTTGTTTGCAAGTCTCGTGACCGAACATGTGCTCGGCCCCCCGAGACATGCGCATGGGATGAAGCGCCCAAGGCACGCTGTAAAGTGAGCCGCGCACGCTCGACTACGCTTTCATTTCACTCTGTTACATAAAAACAACAACTTCGTTACGCGTTTGCAACAGGTTAAACGAAAAGGGGCAGCCCCTTCGCAGAGACCGCCCCCTTCCAACAAATACGCCGTACCTTAGAACTTAAAGTGTGCGCCCGCGCGGAACGTGCGACCAACGATGCCGGCCATGTGCCAGGTCGGCAGATAGTTGGCACCCGAATACGACGCTGGAGCAAGCGGTGCCTTCTCGCCGGTGATGTTGCCGACGAACAGGTTGAACGTGAAATTGTCGTTGACCTTGAAGGCCGCACTCACGTCAGCATAGATGAAGCGCTTGATGTAGCAGAACTTGTCGCCGGTGCCATAAAGGTTGCCACCTGCACACGAGATGTCGTCGCCTTCGTCAGCGGCGACTTCCTTGATGCGCGACACATAATAGGTCGTCGCCGACAGCGAGAGCGGACCGAACTCGATCGTGTTCTGCCAGTTTCCGCGCGCGCGCGGCGTGCCCGCGCCCGACGACAATTCGTAAGGTCCGAGCGTACCGGCATATTTCTGGATTTTGCTGCCATTACCCGGATCCAGGTCATACTGGATCACATAGGTGACATCGAGGCGGCTGGTGAAGGTCACGCTTGGGGAAATCGGCACGCGAATGTTGGCGCCGAAGTCGAGGCCAGAGCTCTTGATCGAACCGGCGTTGACGAACGGCACGTTGATGATGAGCACGCGCGGCAGCGCGTTCGGAAACAGCGGATCGGGCGCGTCGACAGCCGAAACGGTGTAGCCTGCAGGCAGCGCGGTTCCGGCGAAATAATTCGCGCGGGCAGTGCCGGCATCGGGACCCGTCACGATGACGTCGGTCTTCTTGATGTTGTAGTAATCGACCGTGAAGCTGACGTTGTGCACCGGCTCGGCCACGATGCCAGCGGTGAAGCTGCGCGACTTTTCAGGCTTCAGATTGGGGTTGCCGGTCGCGCCCGAACCGAGGCTGTAGGCCTGGGCATAGGGGTTGGTGTTGCCCGCGGTGATGAGGCCGCCATGCGCCAGCTGGAAGCTGGCCGGCGGGGTCACCGTCACGAAGCCAGCATAGCTCGACGCCGGGTTGTTTTCAGCGAAGGTCGGAGCGCGGAAGCCGTTCGAGTACGTCCCGCGGATCGCGAGTTGCTTGATCGGCGTCCATTTGGCGCCGATCTTGGGCGAGAAGTGGCTGAAGCCTTCTGAATAGTGATCGTAGCGGCCCGAACCGGTCACTTCGAGCGTCTTCAAAATCGGTGCGCCGACCTCGAAATAGCCCGCGTAAACGTCATGCGTACCAAAGGCCGCCGAGGTGTTGGCGTATTTGGTCAGGCCCGGATTGTTGCTGTTGTTGACTTCGGTCTCGTGGCGGAACTGGCCACCGACGGCGACCTGCAGATTGCCGCCCGGCAGCGCGAACAGATCTTTGGCGACTGACGCGTCAACCGAGATCAACGAGGTGTGCGACGGCGTCGTGTAGACCGGCGCGACCATGTCGCGAACGGCCTGGCTGTTGAGCGACGGATTGACGAAATTGTAGGCGCCGGTGTTGATCGCCTTCTTCAACCCGGCGATGTCGAGCACGCCGTGGTTTTCGATCGAGAAATTGTCGCGTGCACCGACCGCATCGATCTTCCAGTGATAATCGCCTGCGATATCGCCATTGAAGCCGACAGCGCCGCGGAACACTTCGTTGTTGCGGACCGAATAGACCGGGATATCGCCGAACGCATAATAGATGCGCGCGGCGTTGTTGGCCGGATCGGCGGCCCCTGCAGCTGCATAGGGGTTGTTCGGATTGAGCGTGCGGTCCGCGGCGGTCGCGCAGTTGACGCCCGACGAGCAGATATAGACTGGCAGAACGATGCCCGGGTTGCTCGACGACTGGGTCGGCGAAGCACCATAAGGCTGCGTTTGGCGGATCGAGTTGGGCGCGCGACCGATCGTGACCTGGCTGTGCGAGTAGCTTCCGGTGGCATAGCCCTCGATCGAGTCGGTGAGACGCACGCTCAGTCGGCCGGTGACGCTGTAGCGCTCCTGCGACGGCTGGATGTCGTTATAGCGGGTGCCATATTCCTGGCCGTAATCATGCTTACAGCCCGTGCCGCCGGATGCCCCCGCAACGGTAAAGGTGCCATTCGCGCACTGCGCGGTCCCACCGAGCAGCGTGTAAGTACCCGTCGCGACACCGCCGGCGAAGGGATTGTTGAGGTCAGTCTGCGGAGCGCGGCGCACGACGGCGTTGGTCGACGCGGTGGTCAACGAGCTGTCGCCGGTATTGTTGTCGAGGCCGCCGATCGAGCTCAGATCGTTGGTGTTGTACGGGAAGCCGCGCGATGGTGCCGCGATCGGCTGATCCTTCTGATATTCACCGTTAATGTAAACGTTCCAGCCTTTTTCCTGATAATCACCATAGCCGGCGGTCAGGTTGGCACGGTAACGGGCACCGTCACCCTTTTCGGTCACCCCACCTTCGACGTTGCCGTCGATACCGGTGAAATGCTTCTTCATGATGATGTTGACCACGCCGCCGATCGCGTCGGCACCGTAGCTCGACGATGCGCCGTCCTTCAGCACTTCGATCCGCTCGACCGCGCTGAACGGGATCGAGTTGAGATCGACATAGGCGTTGTGGCCGTCATCGTTGAGCGGGAAGTTGGTGCTGCGAAGACCGTCGATCAGCACCAGGGTCGACGAAACGCCGAGACCGCGCAGCGACACAGCAGCACCGCCGGCCGAGAAGCCGTTGGTGAAGCCGGTCGAGATCGACCCCGCGCCATCGGCCGAAATCGAACGGACGGCGTCATTGATGTTGGTGATACCGGCCCGCGCCAGCGTCTCGCTGGTCAGGACGGTGACCGGCGAAGGAGTCTCGGTGTTGGTACGCCGGAAGATCGACCCGGTGACGACGATGTCCTGATTCGCCTCGGCAGTGGCCGGTGCCGGCTCGCTTGCCGGTGCGGGCGCGGTCTGCGCAAATGCCGGGCCGGCCGAAAGCGCGATCAGCAGCGCGACGGGCGCGGCACTTGAACGAAGGCGCGCAAATGCGCGAGCTTGCGTGGTCTGCATCAATGAAAAACCCCCAGATGGTGCGCAATGGCGCAGCGTTGCGTCGGCGATCCCGAACCCCCGGGATCACCGCAATGATGCTAGACTGTAACGATCCCACAGCATTGTAAAGAGGCCGACACGGAACTTTCGCCAAGTGTCGCTGCGGTGCAACACTCTTGCGTTACCCGCCTTACGCCCGCCGCAAACGCCTCACTCGCTGCGCGGCATCGGCCCTGCGACGAGCAGTGGATCGATCTTCGCATCGTGCCATTTCAGGCTCCAGTGCAGATGCGGTCCGGTCGCGCGGCCGGTCATGCCCGAGAGCGCCACTGGCTGCCCGCGGCGAACACGCTCGCCCACGCGCACGTCGATGCGCGACAAATGCAGGAAGGCGGTGTTGAGGCCCATGCCATGATCGATCATCAGCAAATTTCCCTCCAGCGTGAAGGGATGGTCCGCCGCCAGGATTACTACGCCATCGGCGGGAGCAAGGATGACCGAACCTTGCGGCTTGGCGATATCGACACCTGAATGATACGATCCCGCCTCGCCATTCTTGTAGATGCGCTGCGATCCGAACAGCGTGGAGATGCGGCCGGTGGTTGGCCACAGGAAGGTCTGCCGCCACCCTTGCGAGTCCGACGAAACGCGCCGCGCGGCGTTGATCTGCGCCAGTTCGGCCGGGCGCAGCCGATCGAATTCGGGTTGCGGCAACGGAATCTTGGGCAAGGAATTCAGCCGCGAAATGTCCCAGCCACGCGGTGCGATGCTGAGGGTATCGCGCACCACGCGCCCGTCATCGAGCGTCGCGACCAGGCTGGCGCTTGGCTTGGCGTCGCGGTCGAAGGCGATCAGGAAACGCCCGTCGGGCGCGACCGGAATGGTTTCGCCGTTGAAGGACAGCAAACTGGTATTGGACGGCGCGATGCCGATCACCAGCCCACCCTGGATCAGGCTGCCCGAATAGCTGAAGCTGGTCCGCTGCGGCTCGCGCTGCGGCTGCGGGGTGGCCCGGCGCGCGACCGGCGGCGCGCTGACCGGCTGAACCGTCGGGCGTTCGGGCGCGGTGGTACAACTGCCCAAGGCAACCAGAGCCACCGACCCGATTGCCCCCCAAACCGTTCGCGCCAGCCCCCCGCGCCGCGTCATTCCGATGCCATCGCCTCGGTCGCGATTTCAGCGCTGGCATAGGCCTCCTGCCGCGCGACGCTCCAATAGCGCAAATCGTCGAGCGCGATCCGCGCCCCCGATACCGCGCACAGGACATGATCGCCGGGGGCGAGCACGCGAAAACCATTGGCCATGAAATGCAGCCGCGCAGGGCGATCGGTGTTGGACATCAGCATAAGCGCGCGCTTTTCGATAACATGGGTGGATCAGAGCAGCGTCGGCTGCTCAGGCTTGGGCGCACCATAGGCTTTGGTGCCCGCGCGCTCAACCTTGGCGTCAACCTGGCCGTCCCGAAAATGGAGCGTCACATTGGTGGCGGCCCGCGCCGCATCGGCCGAGCCCACCACCGCGCCAGACGGTCGCGCTGAGACGAAGGCATAACCGCGATCGAGAATGGCATTGGGGCCGAGCGATTCGACCAGCCGCCACGTCGCCGCCAGCCGATCGCGCGCGCGCTCCAATTGGCGGTCGAGCGTCGAAAGACGGAGCGCGCCCGCAGACCGATCGAGCTGGCCGCGCGCCACCACCACGCGGCGTTCCAGCCCGCGATCGAGCCGTGCGCCGAGATCATCCGCTTTCTGCCGCTGCGGGCCGAGCAGCGCGTCGCGGCGCGGCAGCACGCGCACCAATGCGGTCAACTGCTCGCGTCCGCGATCGGCATAGCGCCGCGCGCATTTCTCGGTGCGGGTGCCATAGCCCGCCAGCGTCAAACGCAGATCGGCGAGTACCGGCACCGCCATCTCGGCCGCCGCCGTGGGCGTCGGCGCGCGCAGATCGGCGGCGAAATCGGCGAGCGTGGTGTCGGTCTCGTGGCCGACCGCCGAGATGATCGGAATGCTGCACGCCGCGATCGCGCGCACGACGACCTCTTCGTTGAACGACCACAGATCCTCGATCGAGCCGCCGCCGCGCGCGACGATGACGAGGTCTGGGCGCGTCTCGGGCGACATCGCGTCGAAGCCGCGCACGGCGGCGGCAACCTCTTCCGCCGATCCCGCGCCCTGCACCTTGACCGGCCACACCAGCACATGCGTCGGGCAGCGATCCTCGAGCCGGTGAAGAATGTCGCGGATGACAGCGCCGGTCGGCGAAGTGACCACGCCGATCCGGCGCGGCAGGAACGGCAGACGCTTTTTGGCGGACGCGGCGAACAACCCCTCGCCCGCCAATTTGGCCTTTAATTTCTCGAGCAGCGCCATCAGCGCGCCCTCGCCCGCCAGCTCCATGCGATCGATCACGATCTGGTATTTGGAGCGGCCGGGATAAGTGGTGACCTTGCCGGTCGCGATCACCTCGGCCCCGTCCTGCGGGGTGAAGCCCAATTGCGCGACATTGCCCTTCCAGATCACGCCGTCGATCACGGCGCTGTCGTCCTTGAGGCTGAGATAGGCATGGCCCGAGGCGACGCGCTTATAGCCCGAAATCTCGCCGCGCAGCCGGACGAAGCCGAACTCGCTTTCGACCACGCGCTTGAGCTTGCCGGCCAGTTCGCCCACGCTGATCGGCGCGGCGTTGTCCCCTGCGACCGGCTCGTCTAGGAGCGCATGGACGCCCTCTCGCCGGGCAATCTCTAGAAAAGGGTCCGCCATTGAATGTCCTGTTGATCGGCTCGGGTGGTCGCGAACATGCGCTGGCATGGAAGCTCGCGCAATCACCGCGCCTCGGTACACTGTTCGCCGCACCCGGCAATCCGGGCATTGCGGCGCATGCCGAAATCGCAGGGCTGGACGTGACCGATCATGCCGCCGTCATCGCCTTCGCCCAGGGAAAAGCGATTGAACTGGTCGTGATCGGCCCGGAAGCGCCGCTGGTCGATGGCCTGGGCGACAGCCTGCGCGCCGCCGGGACCCTGGTGTTCGGGCCGAACAAGGCCGCAGCCCAGCTGGAAGGATCGAAGGCCTTTACCAAGGCGCTGTGCGACCGCGCTGGCATCCCGACCGCGGGCTATGTCCATGCGACGAGCCGCGCCGAGGCGCGCTTTGCGCTCGATCGCTTCGGCGTGCCGGTGGTGGTCAAGGCCGATGGCCTCGCCGCCGGCAAGGGCGTGACCGTGGCGACCACGCGCGAGGAGGCCGAGGCGGCGCTGGCCGATCTGTTCGGCGCGCGCGGCGGCGAAGCGGTGATCGAGGAGTTTCTGGAGGGCGAGGAAGCCAGCCTGTTCGTGCTGACCGACGGCAAGGACATCCTGCCCTTCGGCTCGGCGCAGGATCACAAGCGCGTCGGCGAAGGCGATACCGGCCCCAATACCGGCGGCATGGGCGCGTACAGCCCGGCACGCGTGCTGACCCCTGAGCTGGAACAGCGCGCGATCGACGAGATCGTCCGCCCGACCGTGGCCGCGCTGGCGGAGGCCGGCACACCCTTTTCGGGCGTGCTCTATGCCGGGCTGATGCTGACCGCCGATGGCCCCAAGCTGATCGAATATAATGCCCGCTTCGGCGACCCCGAATGCCAGGTGCTGATGGCACGGCTCGACGAGGATTTGCTGGAGCTGCTGCTGGCGGTCGCCAACGGGACGCTCGGGCAACGCGGGCCCGCAAGATGGGTGGAACAAACCGCGCTGACCGTGGTGCTCGCCGCCAATGGCTATCCCGGCACGCCCGAGAGTGGCGGGCGGATCGACGGTATCGCCGAGGCCGAAGCGACCGGCGCGACGGTGTTCCAGGCGGGAACGCGGCTGCAGGACGGGCACATCGTCGCCAGCGGCGGGCGCGTACTGGCGGTCACCGCGCTGGGGGCCGACATTGCCGAGGCGCAGGCCGCCGCTTACCGCGCGGTCGATGCGATTGCCTTTCCCTCGGGCTTTCACCGCCGCGACATCGGTTGGCGTGAGATTGCACGCGACGCGCGCTGACCGGTTGCGCTAACCTTCCGAAAACACAGGAGACCATGATGGCTAGCGGCCCGCAAAACCCGAACCAGGCGATCGACGTGATGGGACCGATCACCACCGTTCATATCGTCCTGATGGCGGCGCTGGCGATTGCGGCGGTCCTCGCCATCTGGTGGGGGACGGTGTTGCGCCGCCGCCGGGCGGAGGCAGAAACCCAAGTCGACGAAGACTTCGCGATCGCCGAGGAACATGGCGCAACCACGCCCGCCACCGTGCAAGGTATGGACGAAACGCCGCTGCCCGACCCCGCTTCGTCGCCCGAAGCCGTCGCCCCGCCGGTGCCCGCTCAGCCTCCGGTGCCCGCGCCGACACCAAGCGCGCCCACTCCACCGGTCGCCACCAACCTCGTCCAAATCAAGGGGCTGGGTCCGAAACTTGCCGCCGCACTTGGCGAACACGGCATCACCAGCGTCGAACAGATCGCCGCGCTAAGCCCGTCCGCCGCCGCTGACCTGGACGCAAAGCTCGGCACCTTCAAAGGCCGCATGACGCGCGACCGCTGGGTTGAACAGGCAAAGCTGTTAAACGCTGGCGACCGCGCGGGCTATGAAGCGGCATTCGGAAAATTGGGCGGCTGACCCGACCGCATCCGCTGGCAATCACGATCGTACGAACAGATTCCGCAGCCAGACCGCCCCGTCACGCCCGGCGGTGCGCCAATCGGCGTCCTCCGCCACCTCCTCGGCTCGATAACCGGTCGGATCGAACAGCTTGACCCGCGCGGTCTTGAAGGCGGCGGTATTGCGGGTCACCAGCGTCAGTCCATGTTCGAGCGCGGTCGCCACAAGCAAGGCGTCGCGCATATCCGCCAATGTTACCTGACCGCGCCGTTGCGCCACCGCAGTGTCGATGGGCAGGATATTGCCGTCAAAGGCGGGGATCACCCGATCGTCAATCCAGCGGCGCAGCGCCGCACCCGCAGCCTTGTCGCGCCGCGCAGCCTGGGTCGCCGCGGCCTCCAACTCGATCACGGTCAGCGCCGACACGAACAAGCGCTCGCGCGCGACCTCCCCGGCCCAAAGCGCAAGGCCCTGCTCGGTGTCCGGGCTTCGCGCACGGCGAAGATCGAAGACGATCGGCGTGTCGAGGAGAAACATTAGGAGACCTCCCGCGCGGCCCAGCGCCCCGGCGGTGGCAGCTCGTCGTCAGAGGCTCCCGGCATGGCGAGAAGATCGACGATCGAGTCGCACTGCCCGCTCATCTGGCGAAACGTTTGGAAGCTCATCAACACATGTGTCGGGCGTCCGCGGTCGGTTATGAACACCGGTTCGGTACGGGCCAAGCGCTTTGCCGCGCTGACATCCTGGTTGAACTCCCGGCTTCCGATGACCTTCATATGTGCCTATGTCGCTATTTTGAGCATGCTATTATGTAGCGATGTTACTACATTGTTGACCCCGCGCAACACAAGGCACGATGTGGCGGAAAAAACGCGGCGTCGACCCGCTACGGTGTTGCACACATCGGAATAAGCGCGCTTTTCTAAACGTCGCGACGGCGGGGACGCAGCTGCGCGAGACGATGGGGAGAGTGCATGTTTGAACTGTTGACCAGCGCGTGGCACGCGCTGACGGGGGTCCTAGGTCCGCACGGTCCGGCGGTGAATGCCGCAAAGAGCTATGTACCTGGCGACTTCAGCATCCACTTTTTCCTGCAGCTCGCCGTCATCATTTTCACCTGTCGCGTGGTCGGATGGCTGGGCAAGAAACTGCTGCACCAGCCGCAAGTCGTCGGCGAAATGATCGCCGGCGTGATCCTTGGGCCTTCGCTGTTCGGGCTGCTGCTTCCCGATCTGCAGCTCACTGTCTTCCCCAAGGAAACGCGCAACGTGTTGTACGTGGGCGCACAGCTGGGCGTCGGCCTGTATATGTTCATCGTCGGGCTGACCCTGAACCTTGATCACTTCAAATCCAAGGCGCGCAGCGCGGCAATGGTATCGGGGGCGGGAATCGCGGCACCGTTCCTGTTTGCAGTGCTGATCACCCCCTTCCTGTTGACCGTCCCCGGCCTGTTCGCGCCGGGCATCGACCGGGCGAGCGCGACCCTGTTCATGGGCGCGTGCATCGCGCTGACGGCGTTTCCAATGCTGGCGCGGATCATCAACGAGCGCGGGCTCGCCAACTCGTCCCTGGGAACCTTGTCGCTGACGGCCGGTGCCTTTGACGATGCCGCATCGTGGTGCGTGCTGGCGATCGTGCTGGCCACCTTCGGCGCGGGGGCCGGGGTGGCGGTGCTCGCGATCGGCGGTGCGGTGCTCTACACCGCCTTCATGCTGGGGTTCGGGCGACGCTTGCTCGCCCCGCTCGGCCGCATTGTCGAGCGAGAGGGCGCGATGAGCAGCGAGATGCTGGCGATGGCCATGCTGCTCTTCTGCCTGTCGGCCTTCGTGATGGATGCGATCGGGATCCATGCCATTTTCGGCGGCTTCCTGATGGGCGTGTGCATGCCGCGCGGGCTGTTCGTCGAGGAGCTGAAGCGCAAGGTGGAGCCGCTTGCGGTGGTGCTGCTGTTGCCCATGTTCTTTACCTATTCCGGGCTCAACACGCGCCTGGACATGGTCAACTCCGCCACGCTGCTGGTCATCGCGCTGGGCATCCTGATCGTATCGATCCTGGCGAAATTCGGGGCATGTTACGCGGCCGCGCGTTTGTCGGGCGAGGACAATCGTACGGCGCTCGGCATTGGGGCCTTGATGAATTCGCGCGGGCTGATGGAACTGATCATCATCAATATCGGCCTTCAAAAGGGCATTATCGGGCCGACGCTGTTCTCGATGCTGGTGCTGATGGCGATCGTCACGACCGTCATGGCCACGCCGTTGTTCGAGGCGGTCTATGGCCGCAAAGCACGCGCACGCGGCGAACTGGGCGCGCTCGACGCACCGCTTGCAACCATCTGATCCTGCGCCCCGCCGCCAAGGCGGTGGGGCCAAAGCTTTTCTTTTCGGAGAACGCCATGAAGACCGCGCTTGCGATAGCGGCCGGCCTGTCGTTGGTGGGTGTCGCCCATGCCCAGGAGGTTACGGTTACCCCCAGCGCCGACGTGCGCCTGCGCTACGAGCATATCGACCAGGATGGATTGCCCCGCGATGCCGATGCGGTGACGCTGCGCATACGCCCCGGTGTCACCGCCAGCTGGAACGGCTGGTCCGCCCTCGTCGAGGGCGAGGGCGTGCTGGCGCTGGCCGACGGCTACAATGACGGATTGAACGGCAAGACGCTCTACCCGCTGGTGGCCGATCCGGAGAATATCGAGCTCAACCGCGCGCAATTGCGCTATGCGGGCAAGGATGGCCTGGCGCTGACGACGGGACGGCAACGCCTCGCCTTTGTCGACGAACGCTTCGTCGGGTCAGCCGGATGGCGGCAAAGCGAGCAGACCTTCGATGCCGCACGCTTCCAATGGGGCAAGGCGACCGGACTCACCGCGGACCTCGCCTATAGCTGGAACGTGCAGACCGTGAACGGTAGCAACGGGACGGGCGCGCGGCCGCGCTACATCGGCGGCAACAACCTCTTCGCGGTACTTGGCTATGCGACCGGCATCGGCACAGTCAGCGGCTTCGCCTATCTCGTCGATCAGGATGCCAGCGCCGTGCAGGGCTTTCGCCTGTCGAGCCAGATCTATGGCGTGCGCTTTGCCGGCAAGGCTGCGCTCACCCGCGACATCTCGCTTGGCTATAGTGCGAGCTGGGCGCGGCAAAGCAACTGGCATCGCAACCCCAATCGTTATGCCGCGAGCTATTGGCTGGGCGAAGCGACGCTCGGCATAAAGGCGTTCACCGCAACGATCGGCTATGAGGTGCTGGGCGCGGACAAGGGTATCGCGCTGACCAGCGTACAAACGCCACTCGCCTCCTTCTTCAAGTTCAACGGTTGGGCCAGCAAGTTCGCGACCACGCCGCCAAACGGCCTGCGCGACGGTTATGGGACGATCGGCTATGGCTGGAAAAACATCGGCCCGCTCGACGCCATCACTCTGGGCGCGACCTGGCACCGTTTTGCCAGCGACCGGCTCGATCAGCATTATGGCGACGAGCTCGACCTGATCGCTTCGGCCCGGCGCAAACACTACACGCTGTCGGCACGCTTTGCGCGCTATCGCGCAAGGAGCTTCGCGACCGATACCGACAAAGCGTGGCTGCAGATCGACTGGAACCTTTAGCGAAGCATCAGACCGGCATTGATATCGTGCAGCAGCGCGCGGTTGGTCGGCAAATCGGCAACCGCGCGCTCGCCAAAGCTGCGGATGCGCGCGAACATCTTTTCCGCAACCGCCCCGTCCGGAAAATCCCCCCGGCCCGCCGCAAGATCGGTCGGGAAGTCCATGCCGTACAGGATGTACTGATAGTTGAAATAGGCGAAGCTTTCGACATCGATCAGGAAATCGAAGCGGTTGGGCGGGCGGTGCCGCCATTGGTCCAGCAGATCGCGCAGCGCCTCGGGGATCGAGTCCGGGGCGATATTGTCGCGCCAGAACGGCTCCTCGCGTCGGCTGAGACAATAATGCAGCTTCAAAAAGGTGATAATCCGGTCATAGCGCGCCGCCATCAGCGCATTGAAACGCCGCGCGGGCGCATCGATCGGCCCGGTATGGGGAAACAGTTCGGCGATCATCGCCACCGCCGCCTCGACCAGCACCACGCCGGTCGATTCGAGCGGCTCCAGAAAGCCCCCCGACAGGCCCACCGCGACGCAATTCCCAATCCATTGCTGCGTGCGATAGCCCGATTCAAACGGGATGGTGCGCGCAGTAAAGCGATCGTGACCGATATAGCGCTGCAACATCTCCGCGGCGCGATCGTCGGTCATATGCGCCGAGGAATAGACGCACCCGATGCCGCGCGCACCCTCCAGCGCGATATCCCATGTCCACCCCGCCGGATGCGCTGTCGCGATCGTGAAACTCTCGATCGGCGCATCGGCACGATCGTAACCGATCTTGCAGGCGAGCGCGCGATCGGTGAACAATTGGTCCCGCACCGACTTGAACGGCGCGCCCAGCGCCTTGCCGATCAACTCGGCGCGGAAGCCCGAACAGTCGATATAAAGATCGGCTTCCAACGCGCCATGCTCGCGCGTCGCGACATGGGCGATGCTGCCATCCTCGGCCAGCGCGACGTCGGTCAGCAACCCTTTGAGGTGCCGCACCCCAAGTTCGACCGCGCGGTGTTCGATGATCTCAACGAATTTGCCCGCATCGAAATGATAGGCATAGTTGAGCGGCCCGGAGAACGCGCCTTCATCGGCCCGCTTGGGCGCACGGCCGCTTTCGGCGACGCGATTCTGGATCGTCATGGCTTCGGCAAAGGGCGCGCGCTTCGCCGCGTCCTGCAACAGCCAATAGGGAACCAGGCTGGTGCGCTCGGTATGGAACGGCGCTTCGAACGGATGCAGGTAACGATGTCGCCGCCCGTCGGCGGTCGGCGCGTGCAGCCAGTCGTCGAAACGGATACCCTGTTTGAAGGTGCCCGATGTCTCGCGCAAAAAGTGCGCTTCATCGATGCCAAGGAACTGCAGCGTCGCGCGGATTGTGGGAAACGCGCCTTCGCCGACCCCGATGATCCCGATGTCGGGCGATTCCAGCAGCGTGATCTCGATCCGCCCATCGAAGAAGCGAGCGAGATAGGCGGCGGCAAGGCATCCGGCCGTGCCGCCCCCCACTACCAGGATCTTTCGCTTGGCAGGCATTCCTTTCCGCTAGCGCATCGCGGCCCCAGCGGGAACACCAAACCGGCAATTGGAGACAATACCCGGTCGATCATTCCCGATGGCGCGTGCGATGGCCGGGAAGGTCAGCCCTTTACGAAGGCAAGCAGATCCGGATTGATCACATCGGCATGCGTGGTCAACATGCCGTGCGGATAGCCGGGATAAATTTTGAGCGTCCCGTGCTGCACCAGCTTGGCCTGCAGCAAAGAGGCATCCTTATAGGGCACGACCTGATCGTCATCGCCCTGCAGGATGAGCGTGGGCACCGACATCGCCTTGAGATCGTCGGTCTGGTCGGTTTCCGAAAACGCCTTGATGCCTTCATATTGGGCCAGTGCGCCGCCCATCATGCCTTGCCGCCACCAATTGTCGATCACTGCCTGCGAGACCTTCGCGCCCGGACGGTTGAAGCCGTAGAACGGGCCCGACGCGACATCGAGATAGAATTGCGCACGTCCCGCCGCGAGTGCCGCGCGGTAACCGTCGAACACCGAAATCGGCGTGCCGCCCGGATTGCCCGGCGTCTTGAGCATCAGCGGGGGCACCGAGCTGACCAGCACCGCCTTGGCGACGCGCCCCTGCGGCTCACCATAGCGCGCCACATAGCGTGCCACTTCGCCGCCACCCGTCGAATGGCCGATGTGCACCGCATTGCGCAAATCGAGATGCTCGACCACTGCCGATGCGTCTGCGGCGTAATGATCCATGTCATTGCCGGTCGACACCTGGGTGGAACGGCCGTGGCCACGCCGATCATGCGCGACGACACGATAGCCGTTGAGCAGGAAGAACAGCATCTGCGTGTCCCAATCGTCCGCCGACAACGGCCAGCCATGATGGAAGACGATCGGCTGGGCATCGCGCGGGCCCCAGTCTTTGAAGAAAATCTCGGTACCGTCTTTGGTCTTCACAAAACCACTGCTCATGATCGTATCTCCGTGAGGCTGGGGGAAATGAGATTGCGCGAAGCCTGCCGAGGGCAGCAGCGTCGCCGCTGCAACCCCGCCTAACCCCATCACGACGGTGCGGCGGGATGGTTCGACAGTTGGGAATGGCATGCGTCGCGCCTCCGGGCTGAAGCTGGATTGCTTCTCGAGAAACGGGCTAGCCCCGACCGCCGGGCGGGCAAATTATACGATAGTTGCGGTCCCCGGCGGGCCGTCAGGCGTAAGCGGCGAACCTGGCGGCGGTGACTTCGCGGGCACCCAGCCCTTCTGCCATCCGGACAAGGTCGGCGAGCGACTGCGCCCGCATCTTGCGCATCATATTGCCGCGATGGATCTTGACCGTGATTTCGCTGACCGACAGGCGACCGGCAACCTGCTTATTGAGCAGACCCGCCGTGACGAGGCTCATCACCTCGCGTTCCCGCGGCGTCAACGTATCGTACAGGCGACGAACGTCCTCCGCCTCGCAACGCGCCGCGCGGCGCGCGCGATCGATCACGACGGCCTCATCGATCGCCGCAAGAATGTCGTCATCGTTGCAGGGCTTTGTCAGAAAGTTGACGGCCCCCGCTTTCATCCCGCGAACCGTCATCTGGATGTCGCCGTGCCCGGTCATCAAAATCACCGGCACATGCAACTGACGCCCCAGCAGCTCCTGCTGAAAATCGAGACCGTTCAAGCCGTTCAGACGGATGTCCAGCAGCAGGCATGCCGCCTCCTCCGCTCGCCCGCACCCGAGATATTGGTCCGGTGACTCAAAGGCACACACACTAAAGCCAACCGAGCGCAGCAAGCTGTCGATAGCGGCGCGCACAGCACTGTCGTCATCGATAACGCAGATCAGGCCGGACGGCGTTTTGGCCAAGTCGCTCACCATGCGTCTCCCCTTCGTCTCAACGATCGCCCGACCGAGCCATCGCCCCGCCGACCGGAGCCAGACCCTATTCCACCGACGGATATGCGCTAGCCATCTCTGCAGGTGCCGACCCCAGACTTCCGTATGATGGACCGGGCCCTGGCGCACGTCCTGTCGGTCCTTACAAAAGCGTCTGGATGCGGCCTAAACGTCCGTATGATGGCGCATGCTCGGCAAACGGAGGATCAGGTCTCATCACCGTTTGAAGAGAGCACTCCGCCAATGACCCCTGTGCCGACTCTCACGCTGAACACCCCCTCGGCGTTCACCGTGCTTCCGCCTGCCGCAAAGCGGACCGTTGCGGACGAATCCCATCACCGGATCGCCAACAATCTGCAACTGCTCGCGGCAATGGTGTCGATCGAGGCACGCCGCGTGGCGGATCCCCTGGCGCTCGCGGCGCTCACCATGACTCAGCGCCGCATTGCGGCCATCGCGGGGGTGCACCGGCACCTCTATCAGGCCGGCGATCCGCTCGCAGTCGATCTGGCCGCGTATTTGCAGTCACTGGGCGAGGATCTTCAGCAGTGCTGCGCCGATCCGGCGGCGGGGCGCAATATCGTCGTCAGTGTCGAACCGGTTACGGTCTCGTCCGACGACGCGACCGCGCTGGGCATTCTGGTGTCCGAGCTAGTCGGCAACGCCTGCAAATATGCCTATCAGCCGGGGCAGCCGGGCGACGTATGGATTACGTTATCCGCGATGCCTTTCGGGGGATATCGCCTCGATGTGTCCGATCGGGGGCGCGGCATCGTCGCGGGGGCCGCACCTCAAGGGACCGGCTTTGGTGCGCGGCTGATTGAGATGATGGCAACCCGGCTTAACGCCTCTTACGCGTGGCATGACGCCGCGCCCGGCACACTCTTTTCGCTGTTCGTCTAGCTCTTGCGCCAACGGCACCGAGCCCAGAAAGCGCGATCCCGCGCACACGAAAGGGGCGGACCAGCAACGCTGATCCGCCCTTGGCCTTACCGCTGATACAATACAGTGCTGACCGTATCGCGCAGCGCACCGTGACGGCGCGACTTGCACGTGCTGACCACGACCGGCACGATTTTTTCAACCCCCGTAACGTCGATGACCTTGACCTTGGGATCACGCCCCTTGTTCAGACCGATGGCGTAGGAAACCGCTTGCGGCTTGAACTTGTCAGCCAGACTGAGAAAGTCCTCGCATGAGACTTCTTCGCCACCCTTGCGCGTGTTGACGAATTGGTTGGTGGTGACGACGCCATTCTTGACAGAAACGGGCTTGGCGCTCTGCGCGGAGACTGGACCAGCAAGAGCAACCGCAAGGAGGCTGGTGAAAAGAAGTGTTGGCTTGAGCATGGGCGGACCTTTCTGATCGTGTTCGCAAGCGAACGCACGAGGTGAACATCGAAAGACCGCGATCCGGACAACAAGTACTGCATCGGCTATCCGGTCGCGATCATCGCCTATTTAGGTCGGCCCGACTGCCCGTTTGATCATACCTAGATATGGGTTTCGGCTTTACGTCGGTCTGCAGTTCGGCGGAACTGCAGCGTGTGCGCCGCTCAATCAAGCGGACCAAGCACATCGGCGAGATAGCCGGCAAGGACTTCGGCTGCACCCGGCTTTTCCAAAAGACACGCGATACCACCCCTTGCCGCGCGATCCTTGATTTGCTCGGTGGGATAGGCGGTCATCAGGATGAAAGGAACAGTGCTGCCATTCGCGTGAAGCGTCTCATGCAGTTCCACACCCGACATACCCGGCATGTGCAGGTCCGAAACGATGCAGCCCAGCTCCGCAGGTGGCGAATCCAGAAACGCGAGCGCCGAAGGAAACTCCGCCACCTCCAGCCCGAGCGACCGCACCAAGCTGACGGTTGCCAAACGCACGAGCTCGTCGTCTTCAACTATGGCAACCGTCCGCGCTCTGTCCTGCATCAACTTTCCCGGTCGGAGCGATGCCGACGCACGAACTTTAGAAGCCGTTGTTCAAAGCGGAAACCATACGAAGGTCTAGGCAGAAGAGGTACGCCCCTCGGCAAGCGCGGCTGCGCGAACCAGATCCGCGATCGTGCGAACCCCCATCTTCTTCATCATAGAACCGCGGTGCATCTTTACCGTGATTTCGCTGAGGCCCAGCTGGCCGGCAATCTGCTTGTTCATCAACCCGGCAACCACGAGTCCCATTACCTCCGTTTCGCGGTGGGTTAGCGTGGCGTAACGCTGGCCTGCCGCATGAAGCGCATTTTCGGCGGCCAGCCGTTTACGATCCCGCTCCAGCGCAGCTTCGACCGCGTCGAGAATGTCCTGATCGCGAAATGGCTTGGCGAGGAAGTCCACCGCCCCAGCCTTCATCGCGCGAACACTCATCGCGATGTCGCCATAGCCGGTGATAAAGATGATCGGCGCGTGATCGCCGCGCTCCGCCAGCTTCGCCTGAATTTCCATGCCGTTCATGCGCGGCAGGCGAATATCCACGACGAGGCAGGTGGGACCGGCGGGACGTGGATGTTCGAAGAGCGCCTGGGCGGAGTCGAAAAGCAGGGTTTGCAGCCCGATCGAACGAAACAGGGAGTCCATCGCCGCGCGCACCATCGAATCATCGTCGACGACGATGACCGTTGGGGCGGTTGCCTCATGGGCTCCTGCGCTCGCTCCGGGGTATTGTGACACTCGAACCCTCTCCCGAAGTCGCTTGGCGCGACACGCTCGCCGTCAAGCCGGCCAGGCGCGCATCGACGACGCGGTTGCCCGCATGTCCCAAACGAAACCGCCGCGCAAGAATTGCCCGGCGGGGGCGCAAGCGCAACACCTTCCCCGTCAAGCCAGCTCCCGGACCGCAGAGACCTCTACATAGCGGGCAATCTGTGCGCGTGTCACGGCCTGCGCATCTTGCCCCGCCGCCACCGCCCGGTGCCAGGCGACGACCCATTCCAGTGCCTGATGGAGCGTCAGCGACGGTCTCCAGCCGAGCGCGGCGCGGACTTTCGAACAGTCCAGCCGCAACAATCCCGCCTCATGCGGGAGTGGACGCCGATCGACCACAGGCTGGTCTGCCGCCTCGCCCCAAGCCGCACGCATCCGCTCGACGATCCATGACACCGGGCGGGCGTCGTCATCGGCGGGCCCGAAATTCCAGCCGTCGGCAAAGCCCATGTCGCCCTCCAGTAAGCGTTCGCCGATCGCCAGATAGCCCCCCAGCGCTTCCAGCACATGCTGCCACGGTCGCACCGCGTCTGGAGAGCGGATCAGCGGCGGGGTCCCGGTTGCAAACGCCCGGACCAGATCGGGTACCAGCCGGTCCGCCGCCCAGTCCCCGCCGCCGATAACATTGCCAGCCCGCACCGATGCTAGCGCAGGGCCATGCCCGGTGAAGAAGGACCGACGATAGGCCGCAATGACCAACTCTGCCGCCCCCTTGCTGCTGCTATAGGGGTCGTGACCGCCCATCGCGTCGGTCTCGCGATACGGCCAGATCCATTCGCGGTTCTCGTAGCATTTGTCGCTGGTCACGCACACGATCGCGCCAACCCCGGATACCAGCCGGGCGGCTTCGAGCACATGCACCGTACCCATCACGTTCGTCGCATAGGTTCCGACCGGGTCATCATAGGAATGCCGGACCAGCGGCTGCGCGGCGAGATGGAAAATGATCTCCGGACGGGCTGCCTCAACCACCGCCCGCACCACGGCAGGGTCCCGCACATCGCCCTCGACGTGCGTCACACGCGACGCCACGCGCGCCGCCGCGAACAAGCTCGGATCGGTGGGAGGAGCCAAGGCCAGCCCCGTCACGTTCGCCCCGAGCGCCTCCAGCCAGAGGCTGAGCCAACTCCCCTTGAAGCCGGTATGGCCCGTGACGAGAACGCGGCGGCCCTTCCAGATGTCGTTCACCAGCGCTTCCACGGTGCGTTGCCCGCTTTCCACAGATCCTCGAGGTAGAGCTTGTCGCGCAAGGTATCCATCGGCTGCCAAAAGCCCTCATGACGATAGCCCATCAGCTCGCCACCGCGGGCCAGGCGCTCGAGCGGCTCGGCTTCCCACACCGTATCGGGTCCATCGATCAAATCGAGCACCGACGGATCGGCGACAAAGAAGCCGCCGTTGATCTGCCCCCCATCGCCAGCCGGTTTTTCCCGAAAATCGGTCACGCGCCCATTATCGAACTCGAGCGCACCAAAGCGTCCCGGTGGCGAGACTGCGGTGATCGTGGCGCGTAGGCCGTGCGCCTTGTGAAAGCGCACCAGCGCCGCAACGTCGATATCGGCAACACCGTCTCCATAAGTGAAACAGAACGGTTCGTCGGGATCGAGATACGGCCGGATTGCCGCCAACCGTCCGCCCGTCATCGTCGATGCCCCTGTCTCAACCAGGGTCACCCGCCACGGCTCGCTGCGCGCATAATGGATTTCCATCCCGTTTCCGTTGCGCAAATCGATGGTAACGTCGGAGGTGTGGAGAAAGTAGTTGGCGAAATATTCCTTGATCAAATATCCTTTGTAACCAAGACAGATCACGAAATCATTCAGCCCTGCAGCAGAATAGATCTTCATGATGTGCCACAGGATCGGCATACCGCCGATCTCCACCATCGGCTTGGGCCGCACGGCAGTTTCCTCACCGAGCCGACTGCCCAGCCCCCCGGCCAAAATCACGGTTCGCATCTCAACTCCGCTACTGGGTCTTTGGCTTGAAGACGGAGGCACCGGGACGAGCCCGTAATCGGTCCATGGCAAGAACCCGCCTCGCCACCGCAGCGGCGCTCAGAAAGCCAGATCGAATCCCAGGCGGACGCTGCGCGGCTGCAGTGGGGTGATTTCGTCGTGGTCGCGCAGCAGGAACGGCGATCCGTAAGCGAAGCGGTTGCCGCGCATATCGAGCAGATTGGTGACCGCCAGGCTGATCCCGAAACGCGGCGGACCGATGCGAAGCTCGGTCCCGGTGTCCCAATACGCGCCCTGGATCTTTCCCAACACCGTGCCGACGCCGAGCGTCGAATGGCCAATATAGCGAGCGAAGCCCGTCGCTTGGACGGGGGTGCCAGCGACGCGGCGCTCGTAGGTGGCACCGACGCGACCGCTCGCATCGGCCACGTTGGGCAAACGGCTCGAATCGAGATTGGCACCTTCGAGACTGATCAGGAACGGCGAGGAACGGATGACCCGACTGCTATTGAGATAGAGCGAAGCCTCCAGTTCCAGTCCGTCGACTGGTCGCCATTTCGAGGCCATCCCGATCGACAGGATCCGTCCGTCGCCGATGTTCGACGTGGTCGGAAACCCAAAGCCGTCGATCAAATCGGCCTGAATATTGGTCCACCGTGTCCAGGCGATTCCGATGTTGGCGTCCAGCCGGTGGGCGCGCCAACGCAATCCTCCTTCCAGCGTACCGAGGCGGTCGGCGTTAAAATGCTGGATGAAGTCCTGCCGCACCGCGATCCCGCCTGGGCGGAAGCCTTGTTGATACCGCGTGAACAGCGTCCAGGCATCGCCAATGCGATAGGCCAGCGCCGCCGACGGCAGAAAGCGCGATTCGCTGCGCGATGCCTCAGCCCCCGGCTCCACCCGCAGCGCCACCGGCTGCACGACGTCCAGCGATTTGCCCGAGAGCCGCGAGGTGGTGGCGCGCCCGCCGAGCGTGACCGTCAGTCGGGGCAGCAGTTTGACGGTACCCTCGCCATAGACCGTCGCTTCCTGAACCATGTTCCGGACGCCGGTCAGCGGCACGCCGGAGGCGGCCGGGCCGGTGTCGACATACATCCGGCGATTTACGGTCGCGGTGTTCCCGAGCAGGCTTAGCCCGACAACCCACCCGGTGCCGTCGCGACCGCGTTGTCCCAGCCGACCCTCAGCTGACACCATCTCGATCTGATTGGTCTGCCCGAAAGCGGCAATAGCGCTGTTTATCGACGGAGCGAGCGCCGGTCGCGCGGGATCGGACAGTTCCTGCCCTTCGAAGATCTCGGCAACCTTCTGCCGAGTATAGCCAAGCGACGCGGTGAAATCGAGCGTGCCCCATTGCTTGCGCGCAACCAGTTCGGCCAGGCCGTAGGTGTTGTCATAAGGTTGCGCGATCGAACTGGCGCGCGTCAGGCCGTTGCCCCCGCGATCGGCATATTGCGCATCGTCTCCATGAATGCTCTGGCCGACCCCGTCGATATCGACGGTCCATCCATCGCCGGGTTCGATCCGAACGCCAAGCCGCCCCCCAAGCGTCCGCACGCGATTGACGTCCTTCAACCCGCGTTTCACGTCATCGATATATCCGGCATCGGTGGAGGCAAAGAACAGCGCGCGCAGCGCCGCGCGGTCGGGTGCCACGGGCAGGTTCAAGATGGCACCGCCGTCACCTCCCAAGCCGCCATGCTGCACCGCCTGCACGCCGCCCCACGCCTGCCCGCCGAACGCGGTGAGATCGGGCGCGCGCGGCACGACGCGCACGACGCCGCCGAGCGATCCGGCACCGTACAGCGTGCCCTGTGGCCCCTCCAGCACCTCGACCCGCTCGACGTCGTACAGCCGCAAACTCGGGTCGGGCGCGCTGTAGGTGATGCGGCTATTGCCCCAATATTGGCCAACCGTCGCCTGGGTCGGCCCGACGAAGCTCGAATCGGCGATACCGCGGATGAACAGTTTGTTGCGCCCAGGGCCGAGGTGCGTCGATGCGACGCTGGCGACACGCATTTCCAGCAGATCGTTGCCGCGCGCCGCCGCCGCCGCGCTCAGGCTGCGGCCATCGAGGATCTGCACGCCACCGGGATAGGCGCTGAGCGGGATGTCGCGCTTCGACCCCGTCACCACGATATCCTGGGGTTCGGGCTCCGGCTCCGTAGCAGGGCGGGTTGCCGGCGGGCGGGCCGCTGCGGGCATGGCCCGTGGCGCGCGAGGAACTGCGGCGGGAGCCGCCTCGACCAGATAGGTCGCCGATGCGACCCGCCGGGCCTGCAGGCCGGTTTTTTTGAGCATGCGAGCGAGCGCTTGTTCTGCCGTCAACCGCCCCTGCACCCGGCGCACGCCGATCGTTCCGAGGCGAGGCTCCCGAAAACCGATGCTGGCACCGGTCTGCAGGCTCAGCGCGCGCACCGCCTGCGCCAGGGGTGCAGAGCGGACATCGACCGCTGCGGCGCGCTCCTGCGCCAAGGCCGGTGTCGCCATGCCGATCGCCGCAAGCGGCCAGACCCTGTTACCGATCCGCATCGGCCGCGGCCATCGCCCATCCGTCCTTCCCGCGCGTAAAGCGAACACCCAGCAGCGGTCCGGCGCGGTCGAGCGTGCGCTCGGGTGAATCTGCCAGCATCAAGGTTCCGCTGAATCGCATGCGCCCGGCAATGTCGGGGATACGAATCGGCTCGCCGATATTGCGGCTCAGATCACGCGCAACCCGATCGAGCGACACATCGTCATACTGCAAATGGCCAGTCCGCCAGCCCCCAATGCCGTCGGGGCTGACTTTGCCGAGTCGAGGTTTTGCGGTAGCCGTTGGGCGCGTCAGGTTCGCGCCGGCATCAAGGCGGATGTTGTCCTTGCCGGGCGCGTACACCACCGCCCCTTGCGCCACTGCAACCTCAAGCGCGTCGTGATCATGGACGACGTCGAACACCGTGCCCGCATCGACCAGCCGCGTCCCCCCCGCCGTCACCACAAACGGATCGCGCGCATTGTGGCGGATGGTGAACAGCGCTTCGCCCGCAACCAGCGTCACCGCGCGCGGTTTGCTTGCATCAAAGGTGAGACGTGTACTGGCGTTCAGGATCACGGTTGAGCCATCGGCGAGCGCGAAGGTGCGGTGCTGGCCCGGCCCGGTCGCAATCTCCTGCTTGTGGTCGGCAGGGAAGAGCGTGACCCAGGCACCAACGACCGCCAACGCGGCA
The DNA here is from genome assembly GCF_003985085.1 of Sphingomonas sp. TF3. NCBI lineage: Bacteria > Pseudomonadati > Pseudomonadota > Alphaproteobacteria > Sphingomonadales > Sphingomonadaceae > Sphingomonas > Sphingomonas sp. TF3. Next base: position 46,956 of record NZ_RWKS01000021.1, read on the forward strand.
GCGGCAGCGGCACCGCCGCCGACCAGCGCCCAGCGCCGATGCGTGCGCGGACGCCCTCCAAGAGCGACCGGCGGTGGCGCACTGCGCAGCACCTCCTCCGCCCAATGGTCGTCGTCGACCGCAGCATCATAGGCCGCAAGATGCGCGGGATCCTGTTCGAGCCATTCGGTGAGGCCGTCCCAATCCGCAAAGGACGCGTCGTGAACCCGGATCACCCAGCGGCGCGCGGTTTCCTCGACCGTTGCAGATTCAGGCGCGTTCATGACCATATCCCCCTAATGACGGAGTGGTAGCGCTCATTCCGCATCCAACTTTACCTTTAGCGCCGCCAAGGCCCGATACGCCTTTTGCAAATCCTTCTCGACCGAGCTCAAACTCACCCCCAACGTCTTTGCAATCGATGCCTGGCTTTCCCCTTCCAGGCGATAGCTCCGAAACACCCGATCGACCCGCGGCCCCAAGGCGGCGAGGACGGCGTCGGCTTCGCGCAACCGCTGCCGCGCGATCAGCACGCGTTCGCCGCCAGGCACATCCTGCGGGGTATCGCCGGTGCTGTGCCAATCCTGCTGTCGCCGCTCGCGGCTGACATTCGAGCGGTGCCGGTCGCGCATCAGGTTCTCGGCCGCGCGAAAGAGATAGGAGATCGGATCGACGACAGGCTGGCTGGTCGACAGCGCGACGCGTTGCCACAAATCCTGCAGCACATCCTCGGCTTCGTCGCCCGCGCCGCGCACCGCCAGAAAGCGCAACAGACGCGCACGCTCGTTGACGATCAGGAGTTGCAGCCCGCTATTGTGCCGTTCTGCATCCATTTCGAGAGCCAAGTTCCATCGCCATGCTGCGCATACGTCCGCCGCCGCGATGGGTTGGCGGCACCGGCACCGTACGACGTCGAGTGGCATCGGCTCTAGAGTGCATGGCCATGCGTTGCCAAGTCCCTGCATGGAACGGGCGGCAATGGGCACGTCCGGTGCTGCATCGGCCAGCGATGAACTTACCGCACCGCCGCCGCCCGATCGCGCGCCCGCGCAAAGGCGGAGATATGCGACGGCGCAGCGGCGGGGGAGGCCGTTCCTTCGCTCTGCGCAACCGCCCCGAACATGCCAAGCGGATCGACGGCCTGCCCGTTCAATCGCACCTCGAAGTGCAGATGACTGCCGGTCGATCGCCCGCTCGATCCCATCAGCGCGATCACTTCCCCGCGTTCGACTCTCTCCCCGTCGTGGACAAGCAGGCGCGACAAATGTCCATAACGGCTTTCGAGATTGCCGGCATGGACGATCTCCACCAGATTGCCATAGCCGCCCGCGACACCGGCAAACCGCACGGTGCCTGCATCGGCAGCGCGCACCGCCGACCCCAAGGCACCCGGTATGTCGATCCCCTTATGCAGCGCGTGTCCCGCGTGAAACGGGTCTTCGCGAACGCCGAAACGCGACGACAGGCGGGGCAAACCGAGGGTCGCCAATGGAGCATTCAGGATCGGCGGGGCCTGTGCTGCCGACCAATCCATCATGCGGTCACGAAAGGCCGCGTCATTGCCGGCGGGAAGGCCGCCACCGGCTTCCGCTGTCGGCATCGGCGCGACGATCAGCAACAGGCACGGGCAAAGCGTCAAGGCGAGCGGCATAGCGCGAAGACGGAGCGCCCGTGCAGAACCCGTAATTGCTGGCCGATCCGCGACCGGGCGAAAAACGCTTTACGGGTTCCCCCGCGAGGCTCCGTCTCTGTCCCGACAACCACCTGCGGATCGAGAGGGAAGCCACCTTGAACATCACCGAACGCGGCATGCTCGACATGCTGAAAAGGGGCCGGGACGAATTTGGCGTGGTCGCGGTCAAGGCCGAATTCGAAGCCGAAGGCACGCGTCCCGACGAGTTTCTTCGCCTGCTGCACCTCACCCGCGCCGCGGGCTTGAAAGTCGCGCTCAAAATCGGCGGCTGCGAGGCGATCTCCGATTTGCTGGCATCGCGCCTGTACGGCGTCGACCACATCATCGCGCCGATGATCGAGACCCCCTATGCGCTCACCAAATATATCGAGGCCAAGCGCAAGACCTATGGCCTTGAGCCCGCGAGCGCCAAGTTCCTGTTCAATCTCGAGACCGATACGACGCTTCGCAACCTGGAGGCGATGCTGCCGCTGGCGGGTGCCGATCTGGATGGCGTGGTGTTCGGCCGGGTGGATTTCACCTTGTCGCGAGGCCTGCCGCGCGGCGCGATCAACGATCGTCAGATCACCGATGCGGTGCTGTCGGTCGCGCGCGCCTGCGCTGCAGCGGATCTGGAACTGGTCGTCGGCGGGTCGGTAGCAGTCGAGGCCGGGCCTGCGCTGCGCGAAATCCGCAAGGTTCGGCTCGACCGGTTCGAAACGCGCAAGGTCGTGTTCGATGGTGCCACCGCCGAGCATCCGCGCTTCGAAGCCGCGATTGCCAATGCCGTGGCGTTCGAGCTCGCCTGGCTGGAGAACAAGCGCGACTATTATGCGACGATTGCGGACGAAGACCTCGCCCGCTTGCGGATGATGCGGGAGCGCAGCGCCCGCGCGTCGTTCGATCAAAAGACCAGCGTGGCGGCCTGATCTGCAATGGCGCTTCGCGAACAGGTTTCCGCGCTGCTCCGCGAGGTGGCACAAGCGGTGGTGATGCCATGCTTCCGCGCGCTGGCACCGCACGACATTGAGGAAAAGCGCCCGGGCGAAATCGTTACGCGTGCTGATCGCGAGGCGGAGCTTCGCCTGCGCGATGGCCTGGAAGCGCTGGGTCTGGGTGCGCGAATTGTTGGCGAGGAAGCGGTCGAGGATGCACCCGAACTGCTCGACAATATCGGTACCGGGCTTGTCTGGCTGATCGATCCCCTCGACGGCACCGCCAATTTCGCGCGGGGCGAGGCACCGTTCGGCCTCATGATCGCGCTGGTCGAAAACGGCGTACCGCTGGCTGGCTGGATGCTCGATCCGTTGCGCGACCGGCTTTGCCATGCCGAGCGCGGCAGGGGCGCGACGTGCGACGGTGCCCGCGTGCGCACCACCCCGTCCGGACGCGCGCGTCCGATCGCGGCGCTCGGCACGCAGTTCCTGGCACCGGTGCAGCGCGCACGCGTGCAGGCAAGCGCCAGTCGGCGCTTTGACCTGACACCGATCCCGCGGTGTGCGGCCGAAAGCTATCCGCGCGTCGCGTTCGGACAGAATGATATCACGCTGTTCCAGCGCATCCTCCCCTGGGACCACGCCGCAGGTGCGGTGTTTCTGACCGAAGCCGGCGGCGAAATCCGGCATTGGGATCACCGCCCCTATCGCGTCGGATCGAACAGTGCGGGCGTTCTCGCCGCTGCCACCCCGGCTTTGTGGGACAGCGCATCGGCGCTCTTGCTGGGCGTCGGGAGCGCCTTGGCCGACGCGGAAGGCATTGCCGCATGACGACCGCCCGCCCGCTGTTCGCCTCTTCTACCGCAATCGCCCTGGCGCTGATTCTGGCACCCGGTTCGGGCATGGCGCAGTTGCTGTCGCCCGTGGCGGCGCAATCGCAGGATGCCACCGCACAACCGCGAAGCGCTGCGGCGGCCCAGACCGCGATCCCCCCGCAAACCAACACGGCGGGATTTCAGCCAGCGGTTATCGATAGTCCGCCGCCCGAGGCGAACGAGCCGTCCGGCGCGACCAAGCCCGAGACGGGCCCACGCGCCCATGCCGCGCCGCCCAGTCCATTCGAGAGTTACGTGTCCGAAGCAGCGGGTATGCCGGTCCGGCGCTTCGGCGCAGAATTGCTGACCCCCGGTGCCCGCGATTTTTCGGCCCCACCGACGGTTGCAGTGCCAGACGATTACCGGCTCAATCCCGGCGATCAGATCCAGATCAGCTTGAGCGGATCGGTTCAGGCATCCAATTTGCGGCTCACCGTCGACACCGAAGGCCGCATCTTCGTACCCCGGGTGGGCGGGATCACGGTGGCAGGTGTGCGCTACGCCGAGTTGCACGACGTCATCGCCCGCCAGATCGCACGCCAGTATCGCGGCTTCGATTTGCAAACGACCGTGGTGCGGCTGCGCGGCATCACCGTGTATGTTACCGGCTTCGCCAACCAGCCAGGTTCCTATTCGGTCAGCAGTCTCGCGACCCTGGTCAACGCCGTGCTGGCAGCGGGCGGACCCGCCGCCGGTGGCAGCCTGCGCTCGATTCAGTTGCGGCGCGCGGGCAAGCTCATCTCTGATTTCGACTTGTACGACTTGCTGCTGAAAGGCGACAAAAGCGGCGACGCGCCCCTCCAGAATGGCGACGTCATCTATATTGCCCCCGCAGGCCCGCAAGTGGCGGTGGTCGGCGCGATCAACCGCCAGGCGATCTTCGAAGTCGGCGCGGGCGAAAGCTTGCAGGACGCGATCCTCTATGCCGGTGGCGTCAGCACCGTTGCCGACAACAGCCGCTTACTCGTGCTCGATTCGCTGGGGCAGCGCGATGCCGGCTGGCAGCAATTGACGCCCGCCGAAGCGCGCGCGCGCCCTGCACAGCGCGGCGACATCGTCCGCGTGCTTACCAACCTAGGGCTCGCCCGCCCGCTCGAACGGCAATCGGTGCTCGTCACCGTAACCGGCGAAGTGGCGAAGCCCGGGCGCTATTATCTGCAACCCGGTGCGCATTTGGGCGCGGCGCTCGCCGAAGCGGGTGGCCTCACCGCGGGGGCATTCCCTTATGCGAGCGTGATCACCCGCGACAGCGTCCGTCAGCAACAACGCGCGAGTTTTGACCGCGCGGTCAAGGATATGGAGCTCCAGCTTTCGACCCAGCCGTTGGTCTCGGTCGACCACGCCCGCTCGGCCCAGGTGGGCAATGTCGCGCTCATCCAGTCGATCGTCGAGCAATTGCGCAAGCGCGAGCCGAATGGTCGCCTGGTCTTCGACCTGCCGGTAACGGCGACCACCCTGCCCGCCGATCTTATTCTGGAGAATAACGACAGCATCTACATCCCGCCGCAGCCGGTGACGGTCGGTGTGTTCGGCGCTGTGCCGAGCCCGGCGTCCTTCGCCTATCGCCGCGGCATGACGATCGGCGACTTCGTTCACTCGGCAGGCGGTGTGCAGAAGCTTGGCGACAAGACCGGGGTGTTCGTGGTCCGCGCCAATGGCACCGTGCTTTCCAACCGCAAGCGGATCTTCCGCGAGGCAGCGTTGCCCGGCGACCTGATTTACGTGCCGATCGATTCCAATCGCGGCGAATTCTGGGCGCGGATGCGCGACATCACCAGCAGCCTGTTCGGCGGACTGACCGGGGCGGCCACCATCGCCGCGCTGCTGAATTGAGCCGCGCGATGACGATCGGGAGCGGCCTCGTGTCGCTGCGGCACGATGCCCGCAATCGGCGGATCGCGTATGCCGTGCTCGCTGTGTTGCTCGCCATTCTCTGTGTTTTTCCGCAGCCTTACGTAGCCCGCGCCAAGATCGTGCCGCAGGATGGCAGCTCGATCGGGCTCAGTTCGTCGATGGGCGCAGCGGGCAGCCAGCTCCAAGGCTTTGCGGCATTGCTCGGCAGCGCGAAGACCCCAATCGACCTGTATCTGGCGATCGGTCGCGGCGGCGAAGTCAGCGACTCGGTGATCGCCCGCCTCGGGCTGGTTGGTCCAGGCGGCTACGCCAACCACGCCAAGGCCGAAAGGGCGCTCGACCGCGACATGGACGTGCATTCGCTCACCGGCGGCATCCTCGAAATCACCGCGCGCACGCATGACCCGCAATTGGCCGAGCGGCTGACGCGCGCCTATGTCCAGGCCATTGGCGAGCGCATCAACGCGCTCGGTCGTGATCGGGTGCGGCGCAAGCGCGCGGTGGTCGAGCGGCGGTTCAAGGAAGCCGTCGTCCGCGCGGCCAAGGCCGAAGCGGCGCTCAGCGATTTCCGCCGCCGCAACAAGCTGGCCGAGCCCGAAGCGCAATTGGGTGCGGAACTCACGCTGCGCGCCGGGCTCCAGGCCCAACTCCAGGCGAAACAGGTCGAACTGGAAACGCTGCAACGCTTCCAGGGTGCTGAAAACCCGCAACTCCAGTCGGTGCAGTCGGAAGTTTCCGCGTTACGCGCGCAGATTGCCGGCACCACCGCCCCCGCCGCCGGAGCCGCCGGTCCCAACGTTGCCGGTCTTTCCGCCATGTCGGGCGAATATCTCGATCTCTACCGCGACTATCGCTTCGCGCAGGCATTGTATGAAGTCTACGCGCGTTCCTCCGAAGAGGTCGCGGTCGATGCACTCGCCGCCGAGACCGCATCGGACGTCCAGATGATCGAAGCGCCGCGGCTCGACCCCGATCGCAAGTACAACATCCCGGCGGTGGCGGTGCTGCTGCTCGTGTTGCTTTGCGCCGCATTCACCGAAATTTATGCACCCGCCACCGGTCTGCGTCTTGCCCCCCGGAATGCAGACCGATGAGCGGCCGAGGCACCCCCGAACTGTCGATCGTGATTCCCTGCTTCAACGAAGCAGAGAATGTCGTTGCGATTTGCAGGGCGGTGGGTGCCGAGGCCGCCCGCCATGCGCACTCATACGAGATCATCCTGATCGACAATGGTTCGACCGACGGCACGCGCGATATCATCCGCGACCTGTGCGCTGCGGAACCGCGGGTTCGCGCCATCTTCAACACCCGCAACTATGGGCAAATGCGCTCGCCAACCTACGGCATTTACCAGGCGAGCGGCGCGGCGGTGATCGGCATGTGCGCGGATTTTCAGGATCCGCCCGAAATGATCGGAGAATTTCTGCGGCTGTGGCGCGCAGGGGCGCAGATCGTGCTCGGCCAACGCCGCTCGGAGGAAGGCGCGGGCCTGCTCGGGCCGGTCCGGCAGCTTGGTTATGCGGTACTGGGTCGGATCAGCGACTATCCGCTGATCCCCGGCGTTACGGGTTTCGGCCTGTTCGACCGGGTGGTGGTCGATACGCTCGCCACCTGGAACGAGCCGGAACCCTTTTTCCGGGGGATGGTGGTCGAAAGCGGCTACCGTCTGGCGCTGGTGCCCGTCGATCGCCCGGCACGCGCTGCGGGTACGTCGAAGAACGATGTCGCCGCGCTCGCCTCCTTTGCCCTGTCCGGGCTGGCCGGATCCGCGAAGACACTGTTGCGCGCTCCCATCCTCATTGCGCTCGGCACCGGTGCACTTGCCATCCTGCTCACGCTCGGCTCGATTGCTGCGGCCTTCGTCGGCGGCCCCGTCTGGTCAGTCCTGGCAGCCGCGCTGGCGCTGGCGATGTTCGCCGTGCTGATGCTGTTCATCGGCCTGATCGGCGAGCAAGTCCGCGTCATCGCCGAACGGACGCGCGGTGCTCCGCTGGTGCTGGAAAGCGAACGGATCAACTTCCCGGCAACCCGCGCAACCGCTCCGACCGTCCACGCGAGTTGATGCGTCGCCACCTTGCCTTGATCCCGGAAGCGCTGCTCGCGCTCACCGTACTGGCGAGCGTCGCCTGCACGGCATGGCAGTTCGGCGTCCTCGGTTACCTGCCGCAACCCTTCGTGTTCGATACCAACGACACCTTCATGGATTGGTTCAACACCGCCTATTGGGCGAACAACCCCGGTACTTATGATGTGTGGCGCAGCATCTATCCGCCGCTATCCTTCGTGTTTCTCGACGCGTTCAGCCTGCCCGGCTGCTATCTCAATTCGCCTTTCTACGCGCGCGATTGTGATTGGCTGGGGCGCGGGGTCATCGTCGGTTTCTATTTGCTCGACGTGGCGCTTGCCTGGCTCAGCTTCCGCAGCGCCGATCCGCGGACCGCACCGATGCGGACCATCGCCATCGGCCTTGGGTTACCGCTGCTGTTCACGCTGGAACGCGGCAATCTGATCCTGGTGGCCTTTGCCTGCTTCATGCTGGCGCATGGCCCACTCAGGATCGGCGCGCGCTGGCGCTATGCGGCGACCGCGGCGACCATCAACTTCAAACCCTATCTGCTGCTGCCGGTCGCCGCGCTGGCGGTAAAGCGCAAATGGCGCGCGCTGGAGCTGGCAGGTATCGCCACGGTGCTGCTGTATCTTGCCACGCTTGCCGTTGTCGGCAGCGGCACGCCTGGGGAATTGGCCGCCAACACCGCGAATTGGCTCGTGTTCCAGAGCGGGCAAGTGTGGAACGAAGTCCATTATTCGACGAGCTACGCCCCGCTGCTGCTGATCCGCGCGTCGCAGATGCCGATCCTCACGTACATACCTTCGCGCACCATCGAGACGATCGAGACGATCGTGCCGATCGCGATCCGCACCAGCCAGTTGGTGGCCCTGCTTGCGCTCGCCGGTGTATGGCTTCAGCCGCGCGCCGTGTCCGCACACCGCATCGCCACGCTATTGCTCGGGGCGTATCTCATCGCCCAGTCTCCGGGCGGTTATACCCAGACTTTCCTGCTGTTCCTCGTCTTCCTCGAGCCCTGGCGGCGCGGCGGTCCGATCGTCGCGCTGATCTGCGCCTATCTGCTATGCATCGTTGCCGACCGTACCCTCACCACCATTCTCGAGGTGCCGGGGACAAGCTGGCTGAGCGGACAATCCGTTACGGCAAGCTTCGGCATTGCGCTCGGTCATTTCGTCCGGCCCGGACTGATCATCCTGATCGTCTGGGCACTCGCGATCGACAGCATCGCGCTGGTTGTTCGCGCCCACCTGACGCAGCGACCCAGCCTGGGCCTGCAGCCGGCATGATCCTCGAAGCCGATCTCGCTGCGGTCGATACCGCGCTCGCACCGCTCTGGCCGCGGCTGGAAGGCGCGCATCTGTTCATCACCGGCGGCACCGGCTTTATCGGCCGCTGGATGCTGGAGGCCCTCGCGCGCGCGCCGGTCGACGTAAACGTGACCTTGCTCAGCCGCAATCCCGCCGAATTTGCCGCGCGCGCGCCGCACCTCGCCGCGCGCTTCCACTGCATAAGCGGCGACGTGCTCGATTTCGCGCCACCCACAGGTGCCTTCACGCACATCATCCACGCCGCCACCGACGCCAGCGCCGCGCTGAACGCTCAGGACCCGAGGCGAATGTTCGACACGATCGTCCAGGGCACGCGCAACGCGCTCGATCTTGCGGTCGCTTGCGGCGCGCAGCGCGTGCTCTTCCTCAGTTCGGGGGCGGTCTATGGTGCCCAGCCTGGGGATATCGCGCATGTTAGTGAAACCTGGCATGGCGCGCCCGATCCGCTCGATCCGCGATCGGCCTATGGCGAGGGCAAGCGCGCCGCCGAAATGCTCTGCGCGATCTATGGCAAGCAATTCGGGCTCGACGTGGTCGGCGCTCGGATCTTCGCATTGCTGGGCCCGCTCCTCTCGCTCGACATCCATTTCGCCGCCGGCAACTTCGTCCGCGATGCAATGGCAGGGCGCACGATCCGCGTCGAAGGCTCGGGCGAGGCGGTGCGCTCCTACCTCTATGCCGCGGACCTGACGGTATGGCTGTGGACACTGCTGCTGGCGGGCAAGCCCGGCATGGTCTGCAATGTCGGGTCCGAAGAAGCGGTCTCGATCGCAGCGTTGGCGCAGCGCACCGCGGCGATCCTCGGTTCGCCGGGGGTCGAAATCCTCGGCCGCCCCGACCCCGGCTGGAACCCGGGCCGCTACGTCCCGTCGACCGAACGAATACGCGAACAGCTCGGCGTCGCGCCGACAATTGGCCTCGACGAGGCGATCCGGCGCACCGCGCTCTGGAATGGATGGAAACCATGACTACGATGAAACTCTCCACCTGGGTGGCCGAGCGCCTCGCCATGCAGGGCCTGCGCCACGTCTTCATGCTGACCGGCGGCGGCGCGATGCACCTCAACCATGCGCTCGGTACACATCCAGCGCTCGAGACGGTCTTCACCCATCACGAACAGGCGCTCGCAATGGCGGCGGAGGCCTATTACCGCCTCACCAACCGGCTGGCCGTGGTCAACGTCACCTCGGGCCCGGGTGGCACCAACGCGATCACCGGCGTTTACGGCGCGTGGGTCGATTCGATCGGCATGCTCGTCCTGTCGGGGCAAGTGAAGAACGAGACGACCGTGCGCTCGACGGGCCTGCCGCTCCGGCAGTTCGGCGACCAGGAACTCGATATCGAGGAACTCGTCCGCCCGATCACCAAATATGCCGTGATGGTCACCGATCCGGGCACGATCCGCTACCATCTCGAAAAGGCGCTCTACCTTGCCACCAGCGGGCGGCCCGGCCCGGTCTGGCTCGACATTCCGCTCGACGTACAAGCGGCACCGATCGACCCGGACACGCTGCCGGGCTTCGATCCGGCCGAGCTGGACGAGCCGTGGAAGCACGCCGATCTCGCCGCCACCGCCGCAACGATCCTGGAAAAACTCCAGGCGGCCGAGCGGCCGGTGGTCTTCGCGGGCGGTGGCGTGCGGTTGAGCGGTGCCTATGCTGCATTCCTCGCGCTGATCGAAAGGCTCGGCGTACCCGTCGTGACCGGCTGGAACGCGCACGATGTGCTGTGGAATGCCCACCCGCTTTATGCCGGGCGGCCCGGCACCGTGGGCGATCGCGGCGGCAACATGGTAACGCAAAGCGCCGATCTGCTGCTGGTGCTGGGCAGTCGCCTCAACATCCGTCAGGTGAGCTATAATTGGAAAACCTTCGCGCGGGGGGCGTACAAGATCTGGGTCGACATCGATCCGGTCGAACTGCGCAAGCCGACCATCGTGCCCGACATGCCGGTGGTGGCCGATCTGGCCGACCTCATCCCCGCCCTGCTCGCTGCGCCTTATGAGGGGCCAAGCGTACAGCAGCGCGAGTGGCTGGCCTGGTCGCGCGAACGCGTGCGCCGCTTCCCGGCGGTGCTGCCGGAATATCACGCGCATGGCCCCGCCAACCACCCCTATGTGGCAATGGAAAAGCTGTTCGGGGCCCTGGGCCAGGACGACATCGTCGTCACCGGTAACGGCAGTGCGTGCGTGGTCAGCTTCCAGGCGGCCGAGATCAAACGTGGCCAGCGCATCTGGACCAATTCGGGGTGCGCGACGATGGGGTACGATCTCCCCGCCGCGATCGGTGTGTGCACCGCGACGGGTGGCGAACAGCGCGTCATCTGCATCGCGGGCGACGGCAGCATCATGATGAACCTGCAGGAAATGCAGACGATCGCGGGCAACCGCCTGCCGGTAAAGGTCTTCCTGCTCAACAATAACGGCTACGTCTCGGTTTTTCAGACGCAGCGTAACTTCTTCAATGGCGAGGAGGTCGGCGGCGGACCCAAGAGTAACGTGACCTTTCCCGATTTCAGCAAGATCGCGGCAGCCTTTGATTTCGCGTATTTTCGCGCCACGGGCCATGCCGATCTGGACGCGGCGATCACCGGGGCTCTCGCTACCGACGGTCCTGTACTGTGCGAAATCATGATCGACGAGCATGTTCCCTTCGCCCCCAAGCTTGGTGCGAAGCAACACGCCGACGGTCGCATCACCTCGCCCGCATTGGAGGATCTGTCGCCCTTCCTGCCGCGCGACGTTCTGCGCGAAAATATGCGGATCGAGCTGCTGGAGGATCTGTGATCCGCGCCCGCGCCAAACACGCTCAGCGCCCCCTGCGCTTCGTCGCCGCCGGTGCCGCGAACACCGCCTTTGGTCTGGCCCTATACCCTGTGCTGTTGTGGAGCACCCCCGTGCTGCAACGGCATTATCTCCTCGCATTGGGCATCGCCCAAGCGGTCAGCCTCTGTTTCGCCTTCGCAACTTACAAGCTCGGCGTGTTTCGCACCCGTGGCAACATCGCCCGCGAGTTCAGCGCTTTTTCAAGCTTCTATCTGTTCAACTACGCCGCCAATTGGGCGGCGCTGCCGGTGCTCGTCGAGTTTGCCGCGATCCCGCCGGTCATCGCCCAGTTGGGCTTCACGGCCGTGCTGATCGTCGGCAGCTACTTCTGGCATAGCCGGGTAAGCTTCGCCGGGAGCAAGCAGGCATGATCGGCGACTTCAATGTGATCAGGCTGGCCGATGCCCCCTCCTGGCGAAACCCAGCGCCTCGATCGATGCGGTTGGAGGCCCTGTCATAACCGCCCGATCGCTGCGCGTCGCCCGGGGTGCGGCAGTGGCTGCGGTGCTACTGCTGGCCGCAGGCCTGCGCCTCGCTTCCGTCGGTTTCGGCCTGCCCGCGCTCAACGATCCCGATGAGCCGCTGTTCGTGATGACCGCCCTCGAAATGCTGCGCGATCACACTCTCAATCCCGGCTGGTTCGGCCATCCGGGCACGACGACGCTCTATGGCCTGGCGCTGACCAGCTATCTCGCCGCTGCGGCCGGCATCGTCACCGGACGCTTCGCCGATGCACACGCCTTTGTCAGCGCGGTCTATGCCGATCCCGGCATCATTTTCCTGCCGGGGCGCTTGCTGATCGTCGCGTCGGGCGTGGTTTGCGTCTGGCTGACCTACCGCATCGGCACACGCATCGCCGATCGCCGCATCGGTCTGCTCGCCGCTTTTTTTCTCGCGATCAACGCGGTGCACATCCAATATTCCCAGGTCATCCGCACCGATGTCGAGGCGAGCGTCTTCATGCTGTTGGCAACGCTCCGCGCGCTCGCCATCGCGCGCGACGGACGGTGTCGTGACTACGTCCTTGCGGGACTGTGCGTCGGGCTTGCCTGCGCGACCAAATGGCCCGCGGCAGTGGTGGTGTTCAGTCCCGCGTGCGCCGGTCTGTCGCGCATCGCCTTTGATCGCCGCGCGCTTGCCCATCTTGCGCTGCTCGCGTGTGTATCGACCGTCACGCTCTTTTGCGTATCGCCCTATTTGTTGATCGATTATCCAACCGTGCTGTTCGATCTTGGCGGTGAAGCACGATCCGCGCATCCTGGCTCGACCGGGGCTGGCTTCCTTTCCAATCTCGGCTGGTATGCCGCGCATCCGCTACTGCGATCGTTCGGCAGTGCCGGGCTAATCCTAGCCGCAGTCGGCCTCGTCGCCATGGCCCGCGACCAGGCGCAGGTCCGCGCCGCCGCGCTGCCCGGATTCCTTATGTTTCTGGTGGTGATTTGCGCCCAGGCCCTGGTGTGGGAACGCTGGGTGGTGCCACTGCTACCCTTTGCGGCGCTTGGCATCGCCTATGCGATCGGCGCAATCGCCGATCTCGGCGAACGTCGCTTCGGGCCCGATGCACGCCATTTTGCGTGGATAGGCGCGGCCTTGGTCGCGCTTCCCATGCTGGCGACGACCTACGCCAACACGCGCGAACGGCTCAACGACACGCGCCAGATCGCGGCGCACTGGGTGCGTGACCATGTGCCGCCAGGTTCCAGCATCCTGGTCGAACACGCCGCCTTCGACTTGTTTCGAGGGCCCTGGCAGCTCCGCTTCCCCGTAGGGGCGGCCGGCTGCATCGACGCACGTCAAGCGCTTGGCGGCCACATCCGCTACTCGCGCGTAGAACGGCTTCGTCGCGGCAATCCCGTCGTCGACATCGGGTATGTCGACGCTCGGAAGCTGACGACCTGCCATGCCGATTTTGCGGTGTTCAGCCACTATACCCGCTATGCGGCGGACCGCAGGTTTGCGCCGCAATTGGCGCGCTATCGTGGCTTGATGCGGGGCGGGTGGATTCGCGCCATCATCCGGCCTCTGCCCGGATACTCGGGCGGCCCCGAGATCCTCATAGTCGAAACCGGCCCGGGCGTGTCGCGTCCATAGCGAAGCCGCGGTGGAAGATATCCGGGTAGCGAGCTGATCTTGGTGCTCCGATTGTCTATTGCGCGGCCGGATCCGCCCGCTTCTATTGTGTGGGTGTCTCCTTCCGGGGAACATATCCTGAAGTCCTTCTTTAAAAGGACCGAAGAGAACCAAGCAATTAGTTCTGTGGCGCGCAGTGGGGGGAACGGCCTGACCGAGATC
>NZ_RWKS01000022.1:0-58946 GCF_003985085.1 Sphingomonas sp. TF3
AATGGCCGGCGATGACGATGGCGTTCAAGGCAGCGCCTGGGATCACCGATGCCGCCAAGGTCGGCGACAAGGTCGATTTTGATGTCACGCTTGTTGGCAGTGCGGGTGAGGTGACAGCAATCCAAAAGAAGCCTTGAATGGTCGATTTCATGAGGGCCATTAAAGCGTAATTAACCTCGTTCCTTCACGCTTCAGCTATGGGAAAAGACAGAGCTGAGCGCGGCACGCAGATCAACACAGGAACAACCGCGCGGGGGCCGTCGTGATTGCCACCGCGTTCGGTTGCATGGCTCTTTTGTGCGTCATCAGCTGGCCGTTTTTCAGCGACTATAACAAGGTCGTCCAAATTCAGAGTGCAGGCGCTGCCGCCTTCGCGATGTATTTTCTGATGTTGGGATCTCCTACGGCGGCGATCGCGTGCCTCATTTCCTGCGCGCAGCTCGTCGTTTCGGCATCGGTGCGTGATCGCTATGTCGTCGTGCGACTCTACGGAGCCAGCCTCATTATATTGTCTTTCCTTTCGGTAGTGACATGGCACGGCATACCGTCTGCGCTGGCATTGACGGGGAGCTCGCTGGGTAGTCTGGCGCGCTTGCAGACATCGACTACGCGTATGAAGGGGCTCTTCCTCCTGGGGGCTCCATTTTGGCTTGCCCATAATTTGATCGTCGGAGCTCTGTTCGCGTTGGGGACAGACGCGGTATCGTTGGCGTCAAACCTGGCGAACCTGATGAGGTTTGTGGTGCGTCGCCGGAGGACTGTATCTTTCAGCCAAAGGTCAAGCGCTTCCGCCAATGCGCCCGGAATATTTGCTCAGGCTGGACCGGTTTCGACACTGGGCATTTAGTGGCATGCCACGCACCTCGATCCGTCCTGCCGCGAACAGGACTACGGCGCCGGTGATGAAGCCGAGCGGAGCGTCGCCATCGACGGTGGAGAGCCCGAGAAAGGCGATGCTCGTCATCGTCGCCTGCTCAAGCGTGTTTTGAAGAAATGCGAGCGGCACCCTCAGCCGCTCGCTTGGAGGAGCGAAGGCGGAGCCGGGATTGTCATGTGCCGAGTAGCGCCGGATGGTCGACACCATCCCGACACCGATGGCGACCCACAGCATTACGAGGAGGCTTTCGCGGGCGGCAAACGCGAGCCGCGGGGCAGTTTCCCGTGGCAGCTCAATCTGTTCGGGAAGCCACAAAGTGGCGACACCCAGGACCGTTGCGCACATCAGGAAGACCCACCCGGCCCTCCCTTCGTATTCCCGACCGTTCTGCGGCCATGGTCAAAGGCTTCGGATGCTCAGCCATTGTCGTTCGCTCCAGCTTGCCTGCCGATGGATCGTCGCCGCCCCTCCGCGCCCTGGATGGGGGCCGCCCCGCAACGGCGCCTCCGTCGCACCCACGTCGGGCTGCCTCTTCGCCGTGCTCGGGACGACGATGTCGCCGGGCGCCCCGAGGTGCGGACGGCCGGTGCGCAGCCACCGGGCCGTATGGTATCGGATTTCATCGGACAATGGGTCTGCCCTCCGCGGCTACCGCAGGTGGTTCCTGCGTCAGAGGAGACACGTCCGCCGCGTTGAGGTCCTCGGGCACGTTGTTGCAAAGCTCATCGATCCAGAGCTGGCCGTTGGCGTCCGAGGGCGCGCGCCAATCGCCGCGCGGCGACAGCGAGCCGCCAGTCGTGACCTTCGGCCCATTCGGCTGGGCGGATCGCTTGAACTGGTTGGCGAAGAAGCGGCGCAGGAAAACGTCGAGCCAGTGGCGGATGGCAGGTATATCATAGGAGCGCTTCTGGTCCTCCGGAAAGCCCGGCGGCCAGTTGCCCGCGGAGGCGTCCTGCCAAGCGTGCATTGCTAGGAAGGCGATCTTGGAGGGGCGCAGCCCAAATCGGGTCAGATAGTAGATCCAGAAGTCGTGGAGTTCGTAGGGGCCGATCTTTTCCTCTGTACTCTGCGACTGGCCTTCGGATGCCTGCGGGATGAGCTCCGGCGATATAGTCGTCCCGAGCACGTCGAGCAGGATGTCGGTCACTTGGGCGTCGAACAGCCGGTTCGACGCCGTCCACCGGATGAGGTGCTGAATGAGGGTCTTCGGAAGCGAGCCGTTGACGTTGTAGTGGCTCATCTGGTCGCCGACGCCGTAGGTGCACCAGCCGAGTGCGAGCTCCGACATGTTGCCGGTGCCGAGCACCAGGCCCTGGCGCTGGTTGGCGGCCCTGAACAGGAGATCGGTCCGGATCCCCGCCTGCACGTTCTCGAAGGTCGTGTCGTAGACCGGCTCCCCGCTCGCGAACGGGTGCCGCAGATCGCGAAGCATCTGGTTGGCCAGCGGCGTGATATCGATTTCCTCGGCCGTCACCCCGAGCCCGCTCATCAGCGAATGCGCGTTGGACCTGGTCCTGCTGCTGGTGGCGAAGCCGGGCATCGTGAAGCCGAGGATGTCGGTACGCGCACGCCCGAGCAGATCAAATGCCTTCGCCGCGACAATCAGGGCGTGGGTCGAATCCAACCCTCCGGACACGCCGATGCAGATCTTGCTTATTCCGGTCGTCTCAAGGCGCTTCGCGAGCCCGGTCACCTGGATGTTGAACGCCTCGTAGCAGTCCTGATCGAGCCGGGCTGGATCGTTAGGTACGAAGGGGAAGCGATCGATGCGTCGCCGCAGGCCCAAGTCGCCAGCGGGCGGCTGGAGAACGAAGGACACGCGACGGAAGCGCCGGTCCGGCATGCCGTTGGCGATTGCCGCCTCGTTGAACGTACCGGTCCGCATGCGCTCCAATTGCAGCCGCTCGATGTCAATGTCCGCGACGGCCATCTGGGACTCTGCGCTGAAGCGCTCCGTCTCCGCGAGTTGGGCCCCGAGTTCGTAAATGCAGGCCTGGCCATCCCAGGCTAGATCGGTTGTCGACTCCCCGTGTCCAGCCGCCGAGTAGACGTAGGCGGCCCAGCAGCGGCCGGACTGGACCTCGCAGAGGCGTCGCCGTGTGTCTGCCTTGCCCACCACGATGTTGCTGGCAGAGAGGTTCGTCAGGATCAGCGCGCCGGCGAGCGCGCCGAAGTCGCTGGGCGGGGCGGGCGCCCAGGCATCCTCGCATATCTCGGTGTGGAAGATCAGGCCGTCGACATCCTCCGCCTGGAACAGGAGGTCCATCCCGAACGGAACGGGCTCGCCTCCGAGGCAGATCTCGCCGCGCACGTCCCGCCCGGAGGCGAACCAACGCTTCTCGTAGAACTCCCGATAGTTGGGCAGGTGCCCCTTCGGCACGACGCCGAGAATTCGACCCCGATGAATGGCGATGGCGCAGTTGTAGAGCCGCCCCTCACGGCGCAGCGGTGCCCCGACGAGGAGGACCGGGTGGAGATCGCTACTTTCGGCGACCAGCTCCAGAAGTCGTCGTTCGACCTCGTCGAGCAGGGCCCGCTGATGGAGGAGGTCGTCGATCGAATAGCCCGACAGCCCGAGCTCCGGGAAGACCATCAGCGCGACCCCTTCATCACTCCCTCTGCGGGCGAGCCTCAGTGTTTCCTCGAGGTTGAACGCCGGTTCCGCGATCCTGCAGAGGGGGCAGCAAGCGGCGACCCTCACAAAGCCTTGTCGGTAGATCGACAGGAAGTGGCCTGTCATGGGTGGCGCTCCCTCATTCATCCCCGCTTCTGACATCAGTTCTTCCCGCAACGGGTGGATCGCGGCTTCAAATGCCCGTTGGACTCGTCGCAGGCGATGAGCATGATGACGAAGCCAACGGTGATGAAAGCATCTGCCATATTGAACGTCGGCCAGTGAGATCCGCCCCAGTGGAGGTCGATAAAGTCGCGTACGGCGCCGAATCGCAGCCTGTCGGCGATATTCCCAATGCCGCCGCCGAGGATCATGCCCAGCACGGCGCGGTAGAGAGGACTCGCCGACCGCAGGATCATCGCGAGGAGAAGAGCCGTGACGGTCGCCGCGACCCCGATCAGCAGGATCGGATGCACCCTTGTGCCGATCCCGAAGGCAACGCCGGCGTTCATGCTGGACGTGATGGTAAGGAAGGGGAGGACGGGTATCGCGCCGTGGCTTGCAACGAGCTCGAAGGCCGCCGGCTTGGTCACCTGGTCCACGGTCAGGGCGAGCCCTGCGCCCAGCCAGGTGGCAGCCCTCGTCATGGCTTCACCCTCGCGCTGCGGCGTATTCCCCGGCCTAGAGGCTGGGCTGTCGAGGACCGGAGCGGCGAGTTGGTCAAACAACGACTCCACCTCCTACGTTTGCCGGCGGGCCGGCCGTGTCGGTTCAACGACGCTGGCCGTCTCACTAGCCTGTTTTCCTGAAAAGCGCGCCAAGCGCTTTGCGGTTCGTCAAGAACAGGCCAGCCGCGAGCGCCAGATAGCCCCAAGCCAGCCACGTCAGACTGTTGACGATACGCAGTTCGTCACCCTGCCAGATTACCGCCAAAGCCACCTGGGCGACGAAAAGGGTAGCGAGCGCCGCCGCACCCACCAGACTGAGGCGAAGACGCAGCAGCAAGCCGATACCGAATAACGACTGTGCGGCAGTGAGGAAGAATTCCTCGTGTTGGCGTGTGTCGAGCGGGAGGCTGGTCAGATGCCCCGCGCCCAAGCTGACCGCCAGCGGCAACATGCCGACTAGCAGAGTCCATTGATTGATCTTGTCGGACATCATCGTCGCGAGGCCGGACGCGGCGCGGCCCGACAGCACGAACAGCGCCGCCACGACGACGGCAGGCGCTTCGCTGGCCAGCGGCGCGAGCCACTGGATCAGCAAGAACTCGTCGAACCCCAAAAGGCGGCCCGAGTCGATCATCGACTCTGCAAAAGGTTCGGCGGATACAAGAATAATCGCGGCTGCGACGATCGTCAGCGCTCCCATGGCTAACCATTGGCGAAGGGGTGAAAGCAGCATGAGCGCCGCGGCCGGGCCAGGCTCGTCGTCATCGTCGTCATCGTCGTCATCAGCGTCTGCGCCAGTTTCCTTCCGACTGGCGCGCCACATATACACCCCGAACAGCGCGATAAGGACGATGGTGTCGATGGGTGAAATTCGGCCCTTCGCCACGATCGCGAAGGCATAGATGCTTGGCAGAAGCAGAAAGAGGATTTCGGTTCGGTTCGCGGGCCGTAACTCAATGGCGCGATCCCGCGTTCGCCGCCAGTGAAGCAATACCAGAAGCGGCCAGGCAAGGCCGACGAGCAGCCGATTTGCGCCGGTCATGTTCGCCGCGGCATAATGGACGTAATTCGATCCGGGGTTCGCGCCCGCCGAATAGGCGTAGTAAAAATCCACGGCATATTCAGGGAGCACGGTGATCAGCGCGACGATCGCCACGATCAACCCTGCCGAAATGCGCTTCTCGGCCGCCTCGGCGCCCCATGACAAAAGGAACCCCGCAGCGAGGATAGCCGCTCCGAAAACGAACGTGTCGAGCAGCGGGTTGGGACGCCAGCCTTCGATCCGCAGGATCACGGCGGGAATCATTGCCGCCCCGACCAGCACGAGCAACAGGGCAAAGCGGCGCAATGATGGCCGTGGAGACGAAGCGGAAGGAATATCAGTCGCCAAGAACGATCCTCACCCTGATCCCAAACCTCACTCTGGTTGTATACTGCTGACCGAAAGCTCTGACCCGAGAACCTCCACTGCTTCGAGCGTCATCAATCCTATCCCTGGCACGTCGGACAGGTCCGACACGAACGCCCGCAAACGAGCGTCGAAATCGACGATCTCGATCACCACGGCTCGATCGCTTTCGAGTACATGCCTGCGATGAAGATGCGCCGATCGCCCGAACCCAATAAGCGCCTCAAGCACGGTCACGCCGGCGAGTCTGGCGTCACGCGCCTTGGATGCGACCACCTCGAGCACCTTGCGGTCGCCGTAATAGGCGGCCTCGTCGGTGTAGATGCGGAGCAATTTGGTATGTTCGCTCATGCTCGCCTCCTGTGTCATGTCGAGATCGGCTCGGGGGTCGGATGCGCCGCCACGCCGCCATCCGGCTCGGGATCGCGGTGCTTGCCCACGCGTTCGCCCCAGCCAAGCACCACGCGGGCGATGGCGGGGAGAACGAGCAAAGTGAGAATGGTAGCCGCAACCAAGCCCCCGATAACAGTGGTCGCCAGGGGCTTCTGGACCTCGGCGCCGGTGCCGTGCGCGAGCGCCATCGGCACGAAACCGATCGCCGGCACAAATCCGGTCATGACGACGGCGCGCATCTTTTCGGCCATCCCGTCGCGGATCGCCTGAGCGAGCGGAAACCCTGCCTCGATCCGTTCGCGTATCGCTGTCATCACCACGAGGCCATTGAGTACGGCGACGCCCGCAAGACAGATGAAGCCGACAGCGGCTGATACCGAGAATGCAATGCCGGTGAGCGCCAAGGTGAACACGCCGCCCGCCAATCCTAAGGGCACCGCCAGGAACACCGCAGTAGCGCGTCCAAAGCTGCCGAGAGCCATGTAGAGCAGGCCAAAGATCAACGCGAAACAGAGCGGCACAACGATCGAAAGCCGCTTAGATGCATCCTGCAGACTCTGGAACTGCCCGCCCCATTCGAGATAATAGCCGGCCGGAAGTTTGACCTGTGCAATCTTGGCCTGCGCTTCGGCGACGAACGACCCGGCATCACGTCCCAACAAGTTCACCTGAATGGCGAGACGGCGCTTGCCGTTCTCGCGCCTGATCTCATTGAGGCCTTCGGTGACGCGAATCTGCGCGACTTGCGAGAGCGGCACTTGCTGGCGAGCTTGCCCGGCCTTCTCGGGAAGCAACACCGGCAGCGCCTGGATGTCATCCAGGCTGGTGCGCGTGGTTTCGGGCACGCGCACCGTGATGTCGAACCGCCGGTCGCCCTCATAGAGCAAACCGGACTCGCGGCCCCCGAGCGCCGCGGAAACCGTGTCGGCCACTTCGCGCATCGTGAGACCATAGCGTGCAATGGCGGCGCGATCGAGCTTCACGTCGAGCGTCGGCGCACCACCAACCTGGTCAGCCTTTACGCTGCCCGCGCCCGGAATGGATTGCAGGACGCGAACCATCTCGCTGGCCGTCTGCGCCATCTTGTCGAGGTCGTCGCCGTAGAGCTTGATGGCGACGTCACCGCGAACACCCGCGATCAGTTCGTTGAAGCGAAGTTGGATCGGTTGGCTCATTTCATAGATTTGACCGAGCTGACCACGTGACACCTTCTCAATGCGCTCGATCACCTCGGCTTTTGTATGGACGCTGGCGGGCCACTGATCCTGGGGCTTGAGAATGATATAGCCGTCCGACATATTCTGCGGCATCGGATCGGTCGCAACCTCAGCGGTGCCGGTCTTGGAAAACATCAGCTCGACTTCGGGCAGTTTTTTCACGGCGGCCTCGACCTGTCGCTGCATAGCGAGCGACTGTTCGAGGTTGACCGAGGGAACGCGGGTCGAGGCGAGGGCAATATTCTTCTCGTCGAGCTGCGGGATGAACTCGCTGCCCAACAATCCGAACGCCGGCACCGCGGCGAGAAAGAAGGCCAGTCCGCCGAGGATGAACGGCCACGGCCGTGCGATCGCCTTGTCGAGCAGCGGCAGATAGCGCTCCTTGCTCTTGCGGATCAGCCACACTTCCTTCTCGGCGACCCGGCCGCGAATGAGCAGCGCCACCATGGCCGGCACGAAGGTCAGCGCCAGGATGAAGGCCGCGACCAGCGCGAGCATGATCGTGATTGCCATCGGCGAGAACGTCTTGCCCTCGACGCCGGTGAACATGAGCAGCGGCGCAAAGGCAAGCAGGATGATTGCTTGCCCGAAAACGGTCGGCTTTATCATTTCCTGAGCGGCGCGCATGGTCTCCTCAAGCCGCTCGCGAAGGGCGAGCAGCCGGCCCTCATGTTCCTGCCGGTGCGCTAGCCGCGCCAGACAGTTCTCGATGATGATCACCGCGCCGTCGACGATAAGACCGAAGTCGAGAGCCCCCAGGCTCATCAGGTTGCCGGGCACGCGAAAGGCGTTCATCCCCATTGCCATCATGAGGAACGAGAAGGGAATAACGAGCACCGCGATCAGCGCCGCGCGCCAGTTGCCGAGCAACAGGAATAGCGCGACCGCCACCAGGATCGCGCCCTCGGTCAGATTGCGCTGCACGGTCGCGACCGTCGCGTTGACCAGCTTCGAGCGGTCGAGCACCACCTTGACGGTAACGCCGGGCGGCAAGGTCTTCGATACCTGCTCGAGCTTTGCAGAGACATCCTGCGCAACGATGCGGCTGTTCTGACCGATAAGCATCAACGCGGTGCCGATGACGGCTTCTTTGCCGTTCACGCTGCCCGCACCGGTGCGAAGGTCGCCCCCGCTCTCGACATTGGCGATCTGGCCAACGGTGATGGGAACACCGCCGCGTGTGGCGGCGACGGCGTTCTTGATTTCATCCACCGAGCGAACCCGCGCATCGAGCCGAACCAAATAGCCTTCGCCGCCGCGGTTATAGTAGTTCGCGCCCACCGCGAGGTTGGCGTTCTCCAGCGCCTCGCCAAGCTCGCTATACGAGATACCGTAGGTCGAGAGTTTCACCGGATCTGGTTCAACCACGAATGTCTTGGCGTAGCCGCCGATCGAGTCGACGCCGGCCACGCCCGGAACGGCGCGGAGCTGTGGGCGGACGATCCAGTCCTGAACGGTGCGAAGGAACCCGGCCTGTTCGACCGCATTCGTCAGCCGATCGCCTTCGGGCGTCAGGTAACTCCGATCCGATTGCCAGCCGGGCTGGCCGTTCACAATTTTCGCGCCTTTGCCGTCAGGATTGGCATATTCGACCGTGTACATCACGACTTCGCCAAGACCGGTCGTAACCGGGCCGATCTGCGGCTGTACGCCGTCGGGCAACGTATCGCGCGCCTGGGTCAGGCGTTCGCCTACCTGCTGGCGCGCGAAATAGAGATCGGTGCCTTCCGAGAATATTGCGGATACCTGGCTAAAGCCATTGCGGGAAATCGAACGGGTCGTCTCCAGTCCAGGGATGCCAGCCAGCGCGGTTTCGATCGGATAAGTGACAAGCTTTTCCATCTCGACCGGCGAGAGGCGCCGATCGACGGTGTTGATCTGTACCTGTTTGTTGGTGATGTCGGGCACGGCGTCGATCGGCAGCTTGGTGAGCTGCCACAGGCCAAGACCGGCAATCGCCAGGAAGATGAACAGGACCGCCCAGCGCGCACGGACGGCCAGCGCGATAAGGTTGGCGATCATCTGTTATTCTTCCTCGCCCGCGCCCTTGCCGAGTTCGGCTTTGAGCAGGAAGGCGTTCTTGGTGGCGATGGTCTGCCCGGCTGAGAGGCCCGACACGATCTCGATGCGGCCGGCGCTGCGCTGGCCGGTAGTGACATTCTGGGCGCGGAAACCCTTAGCAGTGCGTGTGAACACGACGTCGCGACCTTCAAGGCTCTGAACGGCGTCTTCTGGCACGACAATCGCGTTCGAAACCTCGCCGCGGCTTGGCAGGAGCCGCACCCGGACTGCGAGACCCGGCTGCAGAGAACCGGGAACATCTAACACCGCAGTCGCGGAACGAGTCTCCCCGCTAAGGCCAGGGGTCACGGCGCGCACGCGCGCCTCGATCGTCCGCCCGCCGGGCAATTCGACGATTGCGCGGTCACCGGGGGATAAGCGCTGAGCATCAGCCGGACCGACCGCGGCTTCGATCTGAATCTTCGCAGGATCGGCAACCCGGAACAGTTCGGTCTCGGGTTGAACGAACGCCCCGAGACTTACGTTTTCGGCGGTCACGCGCCCTGTGATCGGACTTGCGACGACGACACCGCGACCATCGCTTGTGACGTTTGCCGCTCCCGCGGCGACCTGCGCGCGTCGCGCCTCGGCCGCCGCGGACGTCGCCCCGGCCTGAGCCTGCTCGAGATCGACCCGCGCGGATACTTTCTGCCGGTACAAATATTGCTCTCGCGCCAATGCCTTTTGCGCCAGCGCTGATTTGGCAGCTGCGACCGTGCGATCCGCCGCGAATTGAGCCGCCTCACGGCTCTCGACGATCGCGAGCGCTTCGCCTGCTCGTACGGGATCGCCCAGGCGCTTGAGCAAGCGCGTCACCGCACCTCCGGCTCTCGCTGTGACGATCGCCTCGCCAGTAGGGGAGGCTGCCACTGTCGCTTGGCTAACGATTTCGGCACCCAGACCGCCTGCCTTGACCGTTTCAGTCGCAATGCTAGCTTGCTGCATTGCTTGTGCGGTCATTGCCAAGGTATCCGGCTTCTTCTCCTTGCCCGATGCAGCCGCAGGAACGCTGGCCGGGGCCTCGACGGGCTTCGAGCCGCCCGTGGTATAGCGGGCAACCGCGAAACCACCGAGCGCGGCGATCAACGCGACACCGGCCGCACTGCCAAGCAGGCGCTTATCCTGAAGGATCATAGGTGTTCTCCGAGATAAAACGAGGCGCGAGCATACGACTTATGCCCAAGGCACGTGCGGCCGGAACCCGGCTTATGTTCCAAGTTCATCACTGCCGCGCCTCACCGTTGGCGAGGGTGGCTGGCGTCGTCAGACGCTGCAATCTCGCCACTGCATCGTGGTAGGCGGCAAGCGCATCGACATAGGCTTGCCGGGTTTGAGACAGCGTTCGCTCGGCGTCTAGCAGCGCGATCTGGTCAAACTTGCCTTGAGAGTAACCGATACGCGCGATCCTGGCCGCCTCCGCTGCGGCAGCGAGACCTGGGCCTCCCGTAGCGCGTGCAGTCGCGGCAGCATTGGCGACTTCGGTTTGCGCGCGGGCGATATCCTGGCGGGTATCGAGTGCCACGAGGGAGCGCAGCGCCTGAGCCTGCGTCTGCTCGGCTTGCGACTGACTGACGAAGGCCCGACCATTGTTAAAGATCGGGATGGGGACACTCACGCCGACCACGGCGGCTGTGTCATTGGTCTCCGCCAAACGACGGGCTCCTGCGCTGATCGTGATGTTAGGAATGCGTGACGCGCGAGCTAGTCGGACCTGAGCATCCGCCGCGCGAACGTCGGCGGTGGCAGCGGCAAAAGCGAGAGTCTCTTCGACATCGACGGGCTGAGCGGGCCCATAGAAACTTGCGACCTGATCGAACCAGGCGCGGTCAAGCAGCCCCGTGATCGGGCGACCGATGAGCGCGGCGAGATTTAGTCTTGCAGCCTGTGCCTGCCGCCCCGCACTGTCGGCAGCGACCTGTGCGTTGATCCGGAGGACATCAGCGCGTTGCTGCTCGATTGGCGATGCCGCGCCGGCACGAACGCGTTCGCTTGCGATCCGCAAGGCATTTGCTGCAATAGCAGACTGCGCCGACAGCACTTCTGTACGACGCTCGGCTGCGGCCGCCTCGACATAGAGCTGCGTGATCCTGAGCCGAAGGTCGGCAACGGCGATTGCGGTCTGGATCTCAGCCCGGGTCAGTCGTGCGTTCGCCAGCGCAAGCCGCGCGCTGCGCTTGCCTCCTAGTTCCAGAGGCAGCGCAATTCCGACGCTTGATTCAGCGCTGCGGAAGCCTCGATATTGCCCCGAACCCGCTAAATTTTCGACTTGCAGCTGAACCTCGGGGTTTGGGCGCAATCCCGCTATCGTACGGGCGGCCGTGACCGCCTGCACACCGGCAGTCGATGCTGCGATCGAGGGCGAAGCGGCGCCGCCCTGAGACAAGGCCGCTTCAAGGCTAAGCACCTCTCCCTCGGTCGAAGTCGTCGGCACCCCCGGTTGAGACCCCGTTTGCGCCTGCGCGACCGACGCGCCAGCGAGGCACGCGACCAGCGTTGCATTCAGCACGCACAAAACCGCGCGCGGCGGAACGATCATCCTGCGCACCTCTAGGTTGCCGGCCGGAGTTCAGTCCGCGCATTGCGGACGATCTCATACGCGGAAGGAAGGAACAGAAGCGCGATCACGCCGTCAACCGTGAGGTCGGGCAACGCTCGCCCCGTCCATGGCGGGCGGGCGCGTTAACGATTCGGGTGTCAATCATCTGGCTTCTTTACAATCTCTAGCTGCTGTAGGAGCAAGCGCAAAGTTCGATGGCAGCAAATGATTTGGAGCAAATGCGAGATGAAGATTGGTGAGTTGGCGCGCGCGACTGCGACCAAGGTGACGACGATCCGCTTTTACGAGCAAATTGGTGTGCTCGAAACACCTGAGCGCACATCCTCGGGCAGACGCACCTATGGTGACGGCGACGTGGATCGCCTGAACTTCGTGCGGAACGGGCGAAGGCTCGGTTTCTCGATCGAGGAAATTCGTTCGCTCCTCGCGCTTGCCGATCAACCGGAGCGCGACTGTGCGGAAGCAGCGGAAATCGCAGCGCGGCACCTGGTCGGTGTGGAGGATCGGCTTCGCCAGCTTTCTGCCTTGCGCGACGAGCTGAGCGCCATGAGCGCGAGCGGGTGCTGCGCCCGAACGATGGCCGAGTGCCGGGTCATTCAAGCGATAGCGCGGCCAGCCGCTTAGGTGCCGACTGATTGCGTCCAGGAGCGGAGTAAGTTTTCGATGCCCCATTGCCATCTTCGCACATCAACAACGCTCATTATCGTTGCGGCGTTCGCAGTGGCAGCTCCAGCTCATGCGGACCCTTCCGACGACTTCATCAATCCCGATCGGCCCGGGATCGCGGATGGAAGCACGACGGTTGGCCAGGGGTCATTTTCAGTTCGAGACGGCTATCCAGCGCGAGTATCGCAGCAACGGCGATGAACGAGAGCATACGACCTTTATTCCGAGGCTGCTGCGATATGGGTTCAGCAAGAACTGGGAGTTCCGTGTCGAAGGCAACACGTTCACTCGGCAGCGCCAGCACGACCCGGCCCTAGTCGATACGGACAGCAGCGGGTTTGCGCCGTCCTCGATTGGTCTGAAGTACAATATCGTCAAGGCAGTGGGATCGACCCAGCCATCAATCGGCGCAATCGTTCGGGTCTTTCCACCTTCTGGTTCCAGTGCTTTTCGTAACTCGCGCGCAACCGGGGATTTCCGCTTGGCGGCCGACTGGAATTTTGTCGACAAATGGTCATTGAACCCCAACGTCGGCGTGGCGGTGTACGAGGACGACACGAAGCGCTCCTATGCCGCCGGACTGTTCGCAGCTACGTTGAACTACAATCCGAGCAAGATCCTGAATTTTTTCGTCGACACCGGGCTTCAATATGCCGAGGAGAAGAATGGACGTGCTTCGTTGATCTTCGACGTTGGGGCCGCGTACATCATCGGGCACGATATACAGATTGACCTTAGCGTCGGGACGGGTGCCGCCGGCACAAAACCACCTCATCCTTTTCTCGCGGCGGGCTTCTCGAAACGCTTCTGATCGCTAAACCCGCAGCATGGCCGTATCATTTTCGGTCGGGGGGCTTGATCCTTGAGGGGCTGGAGCATGTAGCAACGCTCGAACCTCTCCGCGACTCGTGAGAAGCGAATGGAAATTCGGTGGAACCCAGGGAAGAAATCAAGACGATTTGGCATGCTGACCGGCGGGCGGCGATCATGTGGCTCGGGGCCGGGCTCATGACGAGCATTCCGCTTCCTCTATTGGCAGCGAGGACCGAGCGGGGTCGGTCTTGGGGCGGCTTCGCTACGCCTCCGGTCTGGCGCCCGATAGAAGTCGCAACCGGCGACACGCTGATCGTGCCGGCCAAGGTGTCCGGCGTAGCAATCGACGCGGTGCTCGACAGCGGAAGCGGCGCGTCAATTATCAGCAAACCGCTCGCGGCCAAGCTTGGCTTGACGAACCTGGAGCCGCGACGGATCAACGGCCTGGGCGGCAAGGCTCCGGTTGGTCTGGTCCGTAATGTCGCGGTGATGCTGGACACTCATGCTACCGTCCTCCCCTCCGCAGTCGTTGCAGACTTGGGGGCGGTTTCGGCCGCCTTTGGTCGGCCGATCGACATGATCCTCGGGTCAGACGTACTAGCGGGTGGCTGCCTGGCGCTCGATTTCACGACACGGCGGTTTGCATTTGAGAAGACCGCCAGCTTTGTGGGGGGTCCGGAATGGACTGTACTTCCGCTCGGGCACGGGGCCAAACGGGAATTGTTTGTGCTCGCGTCCATCGCCGGACTGGACCCGGTGCCGCTGATGCTCGATTTCGGCAGTTCGTCGGCGTTGATGCTATCCTCCGCCTATATCGAGGCGCACTCCGTTCTCGTCGGCAAGACCGTCTCCACCGCCGCCCTTGGCGGGGTCGAGGGAGTGCAAATCGTCAAGGCCTTCGTTGCCGACAAGGTGAGCCTGGGCGCGCTCTCGAGCGCCTTAGTTCCGGCGCTCGCCCTTGATCGGTGGACCTCGGTGAGCACGGTAGGGAATGTGGGGATGCCGTTGCTCGGACAATTCGACATCGTACTGGACGTGTCTCAAGGACAGTTGTGGTTGCGTTCCGCCCCTCCTCGGGCGCGCCTGCCGATGCTGAAGGATCGAAGCGGCCTCGGCCTCGCCGCCTCCACTACTGACCTGACTGTCGTGCATGTGGCATCCGGCAGCCCTGCGGATCGGGCGGGGTGGGCCGTCGGTGAGCAGGTTGTAGCCGTGGACGGTCGTCCTATCGACAGCTCCTATACGCGGGGATTGCTTTGGCAATGGCGCTACGGCCCCGCAGGAAGCCGGGTAACGCTTAAGCTCGCGAACGGAACGACGCGGGTTCTAAAGCTTGCCGACTACTACTGAGCAGCTCGACACGAAAGCAATGGGAAGCTACAGGTCCTGCTCGGGACTGGCGCTGGTTTGGAGGTGATGAGCCGGATCGCCATACTCAGTCGGTGGCATGCTGGCAGCCTCGCCGGTGTCAATGTTCGTTTTGGCGGCCGCTTAGCCGCTGTTGCTGCGCAAGCCGCTACGTCCATCTTCCAAAACGACCCCAACCTCTCAGCAAAAGGAAGTCATCATAAGAGCGCTACGCATCGCATTGCGTACCGCCGCCATCTTCCGCCGGTCCGGCCCTCGCTCAATCCATGAGCGGAGATATGAAAGGCATGCCGGTATGGCGGGCATGGACAAGAAGGCGCCTGCCGTCACGACGGGGCAGGGTGTCGATGTCATCACCGCGATCGATACCAAGGCGAACAAGCTCACGATCCAGCATCGGCCGATACTGGCGGTGGGCTGGCCAGCAATGACCATGGCGTTCAAAGGCCATTCCGCCGACACCGTTCGTGCCTGCGACGTCGGCGATCAGGTCGGATGCCCGTTGATCACAACATTGTCTGCTACCAATTGAGCACGATTTGATCGATGTTGCTGCAAGAGCGGCGAACCTGTCACGGCGCCTCTCATCGTCGCCGAAATCTAGTATTTATCGGACTGTGGCTACATCTGACTGAGCTGCACGACCATTCGCCTGATACCAGATTGGGTGAACCTCCTAGGCATAGGCATAGGCATAGGCATCGCGATGCGTCGACGAGGCATTGCCATGCCAATTTCCCGATGTGTTGGGAGGCTGACGCTTAGACTAGCCAGGCGTTGGTGGTCGCGATGACCAGAAGAACGCCAAGCACTCCGCGATAGATGACGAAGGGCCAGGCGGAGAAGCGCTCGAGGACGCGCATTAGCGCCCAGATCGCCGCGAATGCTGAAACGGTTGCGACGCCAAGGCCGACCGCCAGAATGGACCAGCCGTGCATGTCGAGGTGGACTTTGTGCAGCTCCCACAATTCCTTCAATCCGGCGAGAGCGATAGCCGGGATGCCCAACAGGAATGAAAAGCGCGCAGCTTCTTCACGCTTAAATCCGAGTGCGAGCGCAGCGGTGAGAGTCGATCCGGAGCGTGAGACGCCTGGGATGAGGGCTCCGACCTGGGCCAGGCCGACGAGCAGCGCGTCCACCAGTGATGCATTCTCGACGCTGCGGCGGTGGCGTGCCAGGATTTCGGTGAGCGCCATCAGCACCGCCATCAAGATGCACGCCCAGCCAATCACCGGCAATGCGCGAAGGGGTGAGTTGCATGTATTGAGGCTGCTCGAAAGTAACGCGCCCGCCAGCGCGATAGGAATCGTTGCCAGCACGATCCAGGTCGCCAGACGAAGATCGGGATCGGCGAATTCGCGGCGGCTGATCGCCGACACTGACCCGACCGCAAGACGGCGAACGTCTCGCCAAAAATAGCTGATAACGGCGGCGAGCGCCGCAAGCTGCATCGCGGCCGAAAAGGCCGAACCCGGATCTCGCCACCCCAGCACGGCAGGTACGACGCGCATATGGGCTGTCGACGAAATCGGCAGAAGTTCGGTAATGCCCTGCACCACGCCCAATAGGGCGACCTTGGCATAGCCCAATGTCACAAAGCCCGTGTCGATGCTCGCGGTACATTGGCCGGCCATATCAATGTAGTCCTTTGCGGGATGGAAGAGCGAAGATCGTGGCTTCGGGACGCTCGGTAACCGGGCTATCGCGCCTGCTGGTCGCGATCGATAAGACGCAGCCCGTTGAGCACGACCAGGAGCGATGCTCCGACATCTGCTGCTATCGCGCCCCAGAGCGACGCCATTCCAAGCAGCGTCAGCCCCCCGAAGACGAGCTTTACCGCAAGCGAGAAGCCGATGTTCTGCCGGATGATGGTGAGTGTCGCTCGTGAGTGCCGAATGAGCCACGGTAGCTGGGAGAGATCGTCCTGCATCAGTGCGATGTCGGCCGTCTCGATCGCCGCATCACTCCCAATCGCGCCCATCGCGATGCCGAGGCTCGCCCGCGCCATCGCCGGCGCGTCGTTGACGCCGTCACCGACCATGGCAACAAGGCCGTGCTGCGCCACCAGTCTTTCTATCGCCTCGACCTTCTGTTCGGGAAGCAGCTCGGCGTAAACCTCATCCACGCCGGTTTCATGCGCGATCGCTTCGGCCGGCGCGCGAGCATCTCCCGTGAGCATGACCACTTGAGCGATGCCAAGGGCGTGTAATTGTGCAACGATTAGTCTTGCTTCAGGTCGCACCGCATCACCCACCGCGATCAACCCGATCACTGTCATGGATTCCCAGACCGCGATTCCAGTCAGTCCGGCTCCAGCGATACGTTTCAAGGCGGTTGTCAGTTTTTCGCTGTCGCCGCCGCCGAGCCTCTGTTCAAGATAGATGGCAGAACCGACCCAGACGTGGCGATCATTGATCTTGCCAACAACCCCTAGGCCCGGGACAGCCGTCACGTCTTTCGCGGGGACCACGTCTATGCCGCGCTCCGCTGCAATGGCGAGGATTGCGCGCGCAATGGGGTGTTCGCTGCGGGC
This sequence comes from Sphingomonas sp. TF3, assembly GCF_003985085.1. Taxonomy (NCBI): domain Bacteria; kingdom Pseudomonadati; phylum Pseudomonadota; class Alphaproteobacteria; order Sphingomonadales; family Sphingomonadaceae; genus Sphingomonas; species Sphingomonas sp. TF3. Next base: position 17,176 of record NZ_RWKS01000022.1, read on the forward strand.
TTCAACGGCAGCAGCAAATGACAGTAACTCAGATTCGCTCCGGGTGCCGATCGGTATGATTTCGATCACCTTGGGGCGGCCAAGCGTGAGTGTGCCGGTCTTGTCCATCGCAATCGCCGTGAGGCGGGCAGGCGTTTCCAGATGGACACCTCCCTTGATCAGCACGCCCCGCCGGGCCGCGCCGGTCAATCCTGCGACTATGCTGACAGGGGTCGAGATGACCAGGGCGCAGGGACAGGCGATGACGAGCAACACCAGCGCTTGATAGAACCATGCGGCCCAACTTCCCCCGAGCAGAAGCGGCGGCACGAGGAATGCCGCCAGGGAAAGCGCCATCACGACCGGCGTGTATATCCGCGCGAAGCGTTCCACCCACTGTTCGCTCGGAGCCCGTTTGCTCTGCGCCTCGCCGACCATGCGCACGATACGCGCGAGCGTGGTGTCGGAGGCTGGCCGGGTGGTTACGATCTCGAGCGCGCCCATGCCGTTGATGGTCCCGGCATAGACCACCGCGTCTTGCGTCACCGTAACGGGTACGCTTTCGCCCGTGATTGGCGCCTGATTGACCGCGCTCGTCCCCGCAACCACATAGCCGTCGAGCGGTATCTTTCCGCCCGGGGGAACGATCACATGGGTTCCGACCGCAACTTCGGCAACGGGTACGTCCTTCTCGACGCCTGCCGCATCTCGTATCCGGGCAGAATCCGGCGCGATTTCCATAAGTGCGGCGACGGCACGGCGGGCACGTCCCAGGCTCCATGCCTCAAGCGCCAGCGCAAGGGCGAAGAAAAATGCGACAGTCGCCGCTTCGAACCATTGGCCGATGCCGAGGGCACCCGCCACCGCGACCAGCATGAGCAGGTTCATGTCCGGCCGGAGTCGCCGCGCCGCGAGGATCGCCTTGGGTGCGACGTATCGAACTGCCGACAGGACCGACAAGGAATAAGCGAGCATCGCCAGAACCGGGGGGTGCGCCTCGCGCGCCAGACTCTCGTGCAGTACCGCAGCGAAGCCGTTTGCGCGCGCGTGAATCGCAAAACCGACCAGGACCAAAGCGCCGCTTGCGATGGTCAGCCCGGCCTGAACCCGGCGTCGCCGCTGCTCCTCTGGCGCACCGGCACTGCGCTCGCCTTCTTTCCACAGTTCGGCGCGCATCCCCGTGCGTTCGACTGCCCTTAGGATGTCGGCGTGAAGAGAGAGATCGGCACCGCTCGCGATCGACATGCGACCGTTGATGAGATCGAACGACAGATTTTCCGGCCCTACGATCGGACCGAGTTCGCGCTTGAGCACCGCGACTTCGTCACCGCAGTCCATGCCATGGATTTCGAAAATGACGCCGTCCGGATGGTCCGGGAGAGCCTGGGCAACGGGCGCCGGTTCACCCGAGCAGCTTCTGCAACCGTCGGCTCCTGCGGCATCTTTTGAGATACCGCTCTGACCATCTAGCTCGGCGGTCATCCCGGTGGTCGATACGGCCGCGATCACGGCTTCGACTGTGAGGCCGGACGCGACATCGACGTCGAGCAGGCCAAGCTTCGGCTGGAACGACAAAAACCGCTCATCTCCAACGAGTGGGATAAGCGCTTCTCTGAGCAATCGAACCTCATTCTGGCAGTCTAGCCCCTGGACCTTGAAGCGCCACCGGCGCCCTATCGCTATGGGGCTCGTCCCGGTCTGCTCGAACATTGCGTCACCTCGACTTTTCGACATGACACCCACTATACAGTCTGAAGTCACTAGAGGGTCAAACGATATGTCCACCGAGCCGCTCAGCATCGGGAGTCTCGCCAAAGCCACCGACAGCAAGGTGGAGACGATCCGCTATTATGAGAGCATCGGCTTGTTGGCGGCGCCCGCCCGAACAAAGAACAACTATCGCGCCTACACCGCCCAACATCTCGCACGGCTCAGTTTCATTCGCAGGGCTCGCGCGCTGGGTTTCTCGATCGACCAGGTTCAGGAGTTGCTCAAGCTCGCCGACCAGAAGGATATTTCTTGCAAGGCGGTGGACGCGATCGCGCGGGAGCATCTCGCCGAAATCGACCGAAAGCTCCGCGATCTGAATACTTTGAGGTCCGAGTTGAGCAACGTGATTGTCCAGTGCGGACAGGGCACTATTTCCGAGTGCCGCATCATCGAGACATTGGCGCCGGATTCCGCCACGTTCAGCTGAGCAGGGCGGTTGATGATACCACCGTTCGCAATTGCCAGCAGCTAATGCAAACAAGTCGCAAAACCACTTGACCCTCTAGCGGCTAGAGGGTGTAGACGTTGCGCATGTTTACGCCTTCAAACAGCCCTTTGTCGATTCTCTTGCGGACGGTCTCGTTGCGCCGCGCGCTGGCGGTGCTCGGCGCCCTCTTGTTTGCCCTTGGCACAAGCGTCGCGGCCCATGCCCAAACGACCGACGTCCAGACGGCATGGCGGCTACTTGATTATATGGCGGTCGACTATGGCGGTGCTGTCAGCGGCGGACGGGTGAAGAGTCCTTCCGAATATGCCGAGATGACCGAATTCGCGGCCTCGGTATCGACTCGCCTTTCGACGCTGTCGCCCACGCCGGCGCGCGGGAAGCTGATCGCGGGCGCAGCTCGACTTCAGGGCGTCATCGCCGCGAAGGGAACGCCCGAAGAGGTCGCCCGCATCGCCCATGGCCTCGCCGCCGATCTGCTCAAGGCCTATCCCGTGCCGCTCGCGCCGGGCAAGGCGCCCGACCTCGCCCGCGGCGCCACGTTGTTCGCGCAGAATTGCGCGAGTTGTCACGGCATGACCGGGGATGGGCATGGCCCCGACGCGGCGAAGCTCACCACGCCGCCGATCGCCTTCAGCGAAATAACGCGCGCGCGGCAACGCAGTCCCTTCGCGCTGTACCAGGTCATCGACCAGGGCATCGACGGCACGGCGATGCAAAGCTTTGCGACCTTGCCGAGCGATGATCGCTGGGCGTTGGCCTTCTATGCCGGTCGCTTTGCCTTTCCCGACGCCCTTGCAAGCCAGGGCGAGCGGCTGTGGAAATCCGATCCCGGCCTGCGGCACATGATCCCCGACCTGACAACACTGGCGGGACTGACCCCGGAGGTGCTTGCCAAGACGATCGGACCTGCCAAGGCCGACGCGGTGATCGCCTATCTGCGCCGTCACCCGGACGCGGTGATCCGGCAGGCACCCGGCTCGCTGACCATCGCGCGCGAAAAACTGGCACGGAGCCTTGCCGCGTACCGCGGTGGCGACCGTCACGCTGCCCAGGAACTCGCGCTTTCGGCTTATCTCGATGGCTTCGAGCCACTCGAGCCGATGCTGACCGCGCGCGACGCAACGCTCATGGGGCACATCGAAAGCGCCATGGGCGAATTTCGGGCATCACTCCAGCAAGGTCGCCCCGCCGACGAGGTTGCCACGCGCGTCCAGGTGCTCGACGGCCTGTTCGACGATGCCGACGCGGCATTGTCCCCGGACGCAGCGAGCAGCGCATCGACCTTCCTGGGCGCCTTCACCATTCTGCTGCGCGAGGGGCTCGAAGCCCTGCTGATCGTCGTCGCGATGATCGCTTTCCTCCGCAAGGCCGAGCGGCCTGAAGTGCTGCCCTATGTCCATGGCGGCTGGATCGGGGCGCTCATAGTCGGCGCGGTCACATGGGGAATCGCGACCTATGCGATCGGGATCAGCGGCGCGAGCCGGGAGCTTACCGAAGGGTTCGGGTCGCTGTTCGCGGCTGTCGTCCTGCTCTCAGTGGGGATCTGGATGCACGGCAAGGCGCAGGCGGACCAATGGCAGCGCTACATCCGCGAGAAGATATCGCACGCATTGTCGAAGCAGTCGGCCTGGTTCCTGTTCGGCCTGGCCTTCATCGTCGTTTATCGCGAGGTGTTCGAGACGATGCTGTTCTATGCCGCGCTCTGGACCCAGGGCAATGGCGGCATGATGTTGGCGGGCGCCGGCTCGGCGGTCGTTCTGCTCGGGCTCATTGCCTGGGCCATGTTGCGCTACAGCCGCGCCCTGCCGATCGCGAAATTCTTTGCCTACAGTGCTTGGCTGATGGCCATCCTCACCGTAGTCCTCGCCGGCAAGGGCGTGTCGGCGCTACAGGAAGCCGGCATCATCGACATTGCGCCGCTTGGCGGCGGGATCCGCGTTTCTATGCTCGGTATCTTCCCGACCTTGCAATCGATGGCGGCTCAGCTCCTGATGTTCATCGCGGTAATCGGCGGGTTCATCCTCAACCGGCGCCGAGCCGCTGCGGCCACCGGCTGATGCAGCCCGAACGCGCGTGTATATTCCTAGGCGAGTGGGTGCGTGCCGAGGCGATCCCGATATGGCGCAAGGCACGTCCTATTTTATTGCAGACTTTCCGATGACGGCTTTATTTCTTCATGCGACGAGCGGACTAGCCCGTTACCTGCGTTCCTGTTAGAGCGTGATCCGTGCGACGCCTGCTGAACATCCTTGCGTATTTGACGATCGCCCTCTCCTTGGGAACGACGGCGACTGCGCATGTGCTGGAGCGACCGGATGTTAGCGCTTCATCCCATGAGGCGCGCGTGGACGAAGTTGCGTTAGGCCATGTACCTGGCGACGCCGACCAAGTGCCTTCTGATAGCGACAAGGGCTATCCTCATCATCACGGTGGTTGCCATGGCGATCACGTCGCAGCGCCGGTCAAGGCTACCAACGCAGCACTGACGCGCGATCTTCGGGTCGCCCCCGTCTTCGCGAGTCATTCCATGCGGCCGCTCTCTACCGCCGATCCGGCGCTGAGGCCTCCCCAAGCCTGAGGATCCGCTGACCTCGCCGGCAATTGCCGCGCGGGGCGAACCCGGTTCGTCAGGAGTTATCATCCATGTATCGTACAATCGCGGCCGTCATGGTCGCGGCGTCCCTTGCCGGTGCGGCCGGGGCGCAAACAACAACGCCGCCCGGCATTCCGGCGGCGACCACTTCGTCACAATCGGCCGATGCGTTCTCGCTCGAGAACGCTCTCGCTGCGGGCGGCATGCCATCCATCCCGTCGGCCGTCCTCGACAACGGCGCGGCATCGGGGGGGAGCGGATCGGCTCCACTTCCGTCGATCGCGGCGGCCACGGCCGGCGTCGATGCCGCGACCGCGGCGCGGCGTGTCGCAGGCTTGCGCCCCAACCCAGAAGTGCAGGCGCAGGTTGAGAATCTTGCGGGGACCGGCGTCTACAAGGGTTTGCGAAGCTCCGAGACGACGGTTGGCGTGGCGCTCCCGCTAGAGTTGGGCGGCAAGCGGCCAGCGCGTGTCGCGCTTGCAACCGCACGCCTCAGTCGCGCGCAAGTCCAGGCTGAAATCGCGAAGGCGGATCTCCGCTTGCGGATTACGCAGCTCTATATCGAAGCCGCCGCCGCCGAGCGCCGTGCCGAAGTGCTGAGCGAGCAGGCAGGGATCGCCAACAACGCGTTCCGGGTCTCAAGCGAGCGCGTCAAGGCCGGCGATGTAGGTCCGATCGAGCAACAGCGCGCCGATGTGCTGCGCATCAATGCGCAGGTCGCAGCCGATATCGCGGCCCGGCAGGCACAGGCGGCGCGTGCAAACCTTGAGACATTGTTGTCGGTGCCGGTGATGGGCCCACTCGATCGCGCCTGGTTCGAGCGGATCGCTGATTACGGACCGCCCCGGCCCGTCGATGTTGATGGGACGCTCGCCTTGGTTGCTGCGGAAGCGGATGTTCGCACCGCGGATGCGCAGGTTCGCGTGGCTCGGTCGTTGCGGGTTCCTGACGTAACGGTCAGCGCCTCCGCCCGCCGACTGGCGGCGACCAACGACACCGCCGCGGTCGTCGGCATTTCGATCCCGATCCCGTTCTTCAACAACGGCAGCGCCTTCGTGGCGCAGTCACGCTCTGAACAGACGCAGGCGATCGCGCTGCGCAACCTCGCCGTGATCGATACCCGGCAACAGATCGCTAGCGCACAAACCGAAGTGGCGAACGCCGCTGCGACCGCGCGAGCGGCGGGCGGGCCGGGACTGGCGGCGGCACAGGAGGCCGCCCGCATAGCGCGGATCGGTTGGACGCAGGGCAAGTTCGACCAGATCGCGCTCCTCGATGCCGAGCGCACGCTTTCACAGACCCGCCAGACCTACGTCGATGCGCTTGCGGCGTACCACGACGCGCAGGCCCGGCTCGACCGGCTCACGACGCCGGCCCCGACGATTTCCGGAGATGATCGATGATGAACGATAAGCGCTTTCTTGGCGGTGCGGCGGCTGTCGCGATCGTCGCCGCACTTGGCGGCTTCGGGATCGCACGCTGGACCGCGAGTGAACCTGCCGCGACCGAAGCGGCAAGCGGCAACACCGCCGCCCCTAAAGAGGAGAAAAAAAACCCCGACACGGTGGCGATGACCGCGCAAGCGGTCCAGCAGGCCGGTATTGCCGTCGAGACGATCAATCCCAGCGGGCTCGGCGCGGAAATCGTAGCGCAGGCGACAGTCAGCGCATCACCGCAAGGCGAAGCGATCGTGACCGCCCGCGCAGGCGGCGCGGTCACGCGATTGATGAAGCGGCTCGGTGATCCGGTGCGTGCCGGCGAAACGCTCGCCGTCGTCGAAAGCCGGGACGCGGCGCAGTTTGCTGCCGATCGCACAGCTGCCGCTGCGAAATCGACGCTGGCGCAAAAGGCACTCGCCCGCGAGCAATATCTATTCCGCCAGAAGGTCTCGGCGCGGGTCGAGCTTGAACAGGCAGAAGCCGAGGCCGCGTCTGCTGTGGCTGAGGCGCGCCGCGCCAGCGTGGCGGCAGGGGCCGCACGGGTGACGTCCGATGGCCGCGGCGTGTTGGTGTCCAGCCCGATTTCCGGCCGCGTTACCTCGGAGAACGTAAGCTTGGGCGCCTTTGTCCAGCCCGAGACCGAGCTGATGCGCGTCGCCGATGCGTCGAAGATACAGGTCGAGGCCGCGGTCGGACCGACCGATGCACAGCGGCTATCGCCCGGCGATCGGGCGATTATCGAATTGCCCGACGGCCGAACCGTGGAAGCACGGGTGCGCGCCGTCACGCCTGGCCTCGCCAATGACACGCGCTCGGCGACTGCTGTCCTCGATGTGACGGGCAGCCTTCAGCCAGGGCTCGCGGTGCGCGTGCGGCTCCTACCGAGCGGAGGCGGCACGACTAGCAATGCGATCGTGGTGCCGGAGGATGCGGTGCAGACGCTCGAGGGGCGTGACATCGTGTTCGTGCGGACCGCGCGGGGCTTCAAGGCTCAGACCATCACGATCGGACAACGCAGCAACGGCCGGGTCGAGATCCTGAAGGGTCTCGCGGCAGGCAGCCAAGTCGCAACCAAAAACGCATTTCTGCTCAAGGCCGAACTCGGCAAGGGCGCGGGCGAGGAAGAATAGATCATGATCGCAAATCTCATGGCGCTCTCCGTCCGCGCACGCTGGACGGTCCTCGCATTGTTCCTCGTCATCGCCGGCCTCGGCGTGTGGCAGCTTTCCAAGCTGCCGATCGACGCGGTGCCCGACATCACTACCAAACAGGTTCAGATCAACACGATCGATCCGCGGCTGTCGCCGGTCGAAATCGAAAAGCTCGTCACCTATCCAGTCGAAATTGCGCTCGCAGGCATTCCCGGGCTAGAAACCACACGTTCGATCTCGCGCAACGGCTTCAGCCAGGTCAGTGCGATCTTCACCGACAGCACCGACCTCTATTTCGCGCGCCAGCAGGTCGGTGAGCGCCTGCGCCAAGCGGCCGAAAAATTGCCGGACGGTGTGCAGCCGCAGGTCGGGCCGGTCTCGACCGGCCTCGGCGAGATCGTCATGTATACGGTCGGCTACGCCAATCCGGACGGCAGGGGCGCGAAAAAGGTCGCCGGCCAACCCGGCTGGCAGCCTGACGGCAGCTATCTGACGCCCGAAGGCGAACGACTAACGGACGCGGTGGCCAAGGCGAGCTATCTGCGAACTGTCCAAGACTGGATCATCGGTCCGCAGCTTCGCTCGGTTAAGGGCGTTGCCGGCGTCGACTCGATCGGCGGCTTCGCTAAGACATTCGTGGTTGAGCCTGATCCGACGAAACTAGCCAGCTATGGCATCTCCTATAGTGAACTTGGCCAAGCTCTCGAGAACGCAAATCTCGCGGTGGGCGCGAACTACTACAACCGCGGTGGTGAAGCGTACCTTGTGCGCGTCGACTCCCGCGTGCGTACCGTTGACGAAATCCGCAACGCGGTCGCCGCTACGCGGGGCGGGACGCCGATCACGATCGGCCAGATCGCCAACGTTCGTGTTGGCGGTGACCTGCGTACCGGCGCTGGCAGCATGAACGGCCGCGAAGCGGTCATCGGCACGGTGCTGATGCTGATTGGACAGAACAGCCGGGTCGTGGCCGAACAGGCGACTACCAAGCTCGATCAGATAGCAAAGACGTTGCCGCCCGGCATCCAGGTTAAGGTGGTGCTGAACCGCGCGGCGCTGGTCGGGGCAACGGTGGCCACGGTCCAGCGCAACCTGACCGAAGGCGCGATCCTCGTCGCGGCGTCGCTGTTCCTGCTGCTCGGCAACTGGCGCGCCGCGGTGATCGCGACGCTGGTAATCCCGTTCTCGTTCCTGATGATGGCCATGGGAATGAACGCGTTCAACGTCCCCGGCAATTTGATGAGCCTGGGCGCGCTTGACTTTGGGCTGATCGTCGATGGCGCGGTCATCATCATCGAAAACTGCCTCGCCCGATTGGCGCATAGGCAAGAACATGAGGGAAGGCTGCTTTCGGTCAGGGAGCGGCTGGAGGAGACCATGCGGGCCGCGCAGGAGATGATCAAGCCGACCGTTTTTGGTCAGGCCATCATCCTCCTGGCATTTGCACCGCTGCTGACCTTCACCGGCACCGAAGGCAAGACGTTTTCGCCGATGGCGATCACGATCATGCTCGCGTTGGTGGCGGCGTTCGTGCTGGCGATCACGCTGGTTCCGGCGCTGGTCGCAATCCTGATCCGCGGCAAGGTCGCGGAGAAGGATGTGTGGCTGATCCGCAAGTCCAAAGAGCGCTACCTTCCACTGCTCGACAGGGCGATCGCCAAGCCGTGGCCGTTCATCATCGGCGGGCTTGCCTTCTTCCTGGCGGCGATCCCCGCCTTTGGACTGCTCGGTTCCGAGTTCATCCCCCAGCTCGACGAGAAAAATCTCGCCTTCGCGTCTACGCGCGTGCCCTCGGTCAGCCTCGAACAATCGCTGTTGATGGAACGCAAGGTCGAGGAGGCGGTGATAAAGGTGCCGGAAGTCGCGTTGATGTTCTCCAAGACGGGCATCGCGGAAGCCGCAACTGACCCGGCGCCGCCGAACGTCTCGGACGGGTTTGTGATCCTGAAGGAGAAGGAGGAATGGGCCAAGGGCACGACCAAGGCCGACATCGTTGCCAAGATCCAAAAGGCGACCGGCGGACTGCTCGGCAATCTTTATGAGGTCAGTCAGCCGATCCAGCTCCGTTTCAACGAGCTGATCGCGGGCGTCCGCGGCGACGTCGCGATCAAGATCTACGGCGACGATCTTGACAAGATGGCGCAGACCGCTGGCGAAATGGTGCGGGTGCTCCAGACGGTACCCGGCGCGGCGAGCGTCAAGGCCGAACAGGTCGGGGGCGCGCCAGCGCTCGACGTAAAGCTCAATCGCGCGGCGATCGCGCGGTACGGCCTGACCATCCGCGATGTCGCGGATACCGTTGCGGCTGGACTCGGCGGTCGTGAGTCCGGGCGTGTGTACGAGGGCGATCGGCGTTTTGATATCACCGTGCGTGTGCCAGATGCGACCCGTGCCAATCTCGACGACATCCGCTCGTTGCCGGTGCTGCTACCCGAGGTAGCGGGTCGTCCGCGTGGGCAGGTGCCACTGGCGCAAGTCGCGCAAATCCGGCTGACCGAGGGTCTGAACCAGATCAGCCGCGAGAACGGCAAGCGTCGCGTCGTTGTTCAGGTTAACCTGGGCGGTCGAGATGCCGGGTCGTTCGTACAGGAGGCGCAGGCAAAGATCGCGCAGATCAAGCTACCGGCCGGCTACTATCTTGAGTGGGGTGGCCAGTTCGAGAACCTGGCTGCAGCGTCCAAACGACTGTCGATCGTCGTTCCACTTTGCTTCCTGGCCATCTTCGGGCTCCTCTATATGGCGCTCGGCGGGTTCGGCAGGGCGGCATCGGTGTTCCTGGCGGTTCCACTGGGCCTCGCCGGCGGCGTGTTCACACTGGCGCTGACGGGCATCAACTTTTCGGTGTCGGCGGCGGTTGGGTTCATCTGCCTCGCCGGCGTGGCGGTGCTAAACGGGCTTGTCGTCATGACGGCGATCCGAGACCGGAGTGAAGGTGGACTGCCTATCGCGCAGGCGATTCGCGAAGGCATGGCCGAGAAGATGCGCGCGGTCATCATGACGGGGTTCGTGCCGGCGATCGGCTTCGTGCCGATGGCGCTCGCGCACGGTACCGGCGCTGAGGTCCAGAAGCCGCTTGCGACGGTCGTGATCGGCGGCCTGATTGCGGCAACTATCCTTACCTTGCTCGTGCTGCCGGCGCTCGCGAAAGTGATCCTCGGGCGAACCCAGGACCAAAAAGAACAAGAGGGTAGCACCCCGCACGACGAGGATCCTGCCCCTTTGATAGGAGAAGCGTGATGGGACAACCCGCTCGAAAATTGCTGCGGATCTACACAGACGAAGCGGCCTATATCGGCGATCGCAAGGTTTTCGAACATGTCGCCTCGCTGGCGCGCGATCGGAAGATGGCGGGTCTCACGGTGCTTGAGGCGCTGATCGGGTTTGGGGCGTCGTCGCACGTCCACCGCCGCCATGTGCTCGAAAGTGATCGAGCCGTGGTGATCGAGATCGTCGATTTTGAGGATGCGTTGCGCGCGTTCGTTGCCAGTCTGGATGATGTGCCTGACATCGGCCTCATCACTCTCGAAGCCGTAGAGGTCATCGGGGGCAAGGCCAGTAAAACGCTGGAAAGCCCTAGCCAATGAGGATCGGCCCGCACGCACCGGGGCCTGGTCCGTACCAGCCCCTGGCGTCCACGCAGCTCCCATCAATTTCCCGCTTAATCGGGGAGGAGGCCGCTTTTGCGCGGCCTCCGGTTCGGCCGTGTCGGGCCCCGACAGGACAGGCAGTCATGAAGGAAGAGACGAGTTTCGATTTCAACATGTCAGCGCTCCGCGTTTGGTCGCTGATCTCCGATCTAAGGAGCTTTGCACGATGGCACCCCGTATATCGCATCGCGGGCGAGGCCGAACGTGGTGCCGAAATCGATGTGACATGGCTCCTGTTCGGCGGCGATCGGAAAATGACGACGCAAATGATCATCAACCGGCTGACGAAACCCCAGCTCATCGGATGGCAGATGGGTGTGCGAGGTTTTCTCACCCTGGACGAACGCTACGAGATCGAGCCTATCGCGAACGGCGTCTGTGTTCACCATTCAGTCGAATGTCGGGGTATCGTCGGCGCCTTGGTCGGCCGCATGATGCGCAAGGGCCTGCGCCGGACCATGCGTCAGCAGGATGCGGCTTTTTTGGCCCTTCTGCGCCGTCAGTCCCGATTGCCGGGGCGATCCACGCGAAACCGCCCACGGCCGATTAAACCGCCCGCTGCTCGCAATGCCGCCAATGACTGACACGCTGTCGAACGCGGCGGACATTGGCTGATCGTCATTTGCTTCTTAAATCCAAAAGAAAGGGTGTCGTCATGGTAGAGAACAGAACCTCACAAGGTCTGTTGTGCCCGACTTGCAAGGTTGATCTCGTCATGAGCGAGCGCCAAGGCATCGAGATTGACTATTGCCCGCAATGTCGCGGGGTCTGGCTCGATCGCGGCGAACTCGACAAGATCATCGAGCGCAGCGCCGGCGGCGACATCGCGCCGCCGGCGAGCGGCGGTCGCGCCGGGATGTTCGACGATCGTGGCCATGGCGATCATGGCGGGAAGCACGGCGACGAGCGGGGCCATAAGGGTCGCCGCAAGGGCTTCCTGAGCGAATTGTTCGACTGAACTGCTGTGGATCGGCCGCCGCACAACGAGTCCTTCGGGTGTCCGTGTGAGAACGGCCCGCGCCATGGGCGTGCCCCCTGTAGCGCCCATGGCGATAGATCGTGGGAAGACAGGGAGATGACGGCTCGGCGACCTAGCAGCGGTCCGGTTCGATGGATCATCATCGCAACCGGGCTTGCCCTGGCGCCGGGCCTGCTCGGCTGCTCGCCATCTGCGAGCGACAGCGAGGCCAAAGCATCCCGTGATCGTCAGATGCCCGACTTCATTGGCGAGCATTTCTACGCATGTCCTGATGGTTCACGCCTCGATGTCGATTTTCTCGGCGATGGCCTGACCCTCGCTATAAAGACAAATCCGAACGCAGCCCCGATGCGAGTGACTTCGCCGGCAAGCGGGCTGACCTACGTCGGCCCAAATCTTAACGTGTCGATCTCAGGCGGCGACCTGATCACGCTCGAGCGCCCCGGCGCGCGCGCCATGACCTGCAAGAGGGCGCCCGCCTATCGAGATTCAGCGGACAAGGCAGCAAGCGGAAAAGCCGCGGGCTCGGCCGCATGATGCTGCTGCCGTCATTGTGGGAAGCCCTTTCCCATATCGTCAGCCTCGCGCTGGCGTATGCGCTAGCGCTTCCGGTTGGCTGGGACCGGGAGAAGGACGAACGCAGCGCTGGCATCCGAACCTTTCCGTTGGTCGCCATCGCCAGTTGCGGGTTCGTGCTTGTCGCTATCGCCATTCTCGGTCGCACGTCTCCTGCCCAAGCACGTCTGCTCGAAGGATTGATCACAGGCGTCGGGTTCATCGGCGGTGGCGCCATTTTGAAGCATGGCGGAAAGGCTTCCGGGACCGCTACCGCTGCAAGCCTATGGGCGACCGGAGCGCTGGGGGCCGCAGTCGGCTATGGTCTCTACGACATCGCGGCGGTTCTCAGCTTGACGACCTTCCTGACGTTGCGCTTTTCTCATCCGCTGAAGCGTGCCTCCCAAGATCACGTCGAGCCGGTTGACCGGCAATGAGGCACAATCGTCCCGCAGACACGCGCATGAAATGGCGAGTGCCGAAGAGTGGTGGGCAATCCGAGCCGGTGTCCGCGCTCCCGAGCGGCGACCGTCGTTCACGCTTGGTGCGCTGGGCTTCTCTGCTCGAACGCGATCCGCACCGGCTTATCGCGCTGCTGCGTCCGTCATGGGCAGCGGGCGACGACATCTCACCGATGGCCGCGAATCCAAGCGCCATCGAACTGGCTTGGGCCGACCCGGTTTTTCGCGTGACGGGTCTCACGGGACGCTCTCGGACTGACGTGAAATCGTTTTTCCGCCTTTCGGATACCGAGCTGGACCGGATCGCGTCCGGGTCTTGGCGCGTCCCGGTGCGCCCTGCCTGGCAGGTCGCGGCGCGAATACGAAACGTCGCCGATCCGCGCCGTGAAAAGCTGATCCTGGTTGGCGTCATCGTCACGATCGCCGGCGTCATCGGAGCTGCTCAATGGCTTTTATGAGTATCAGGATGTGCCCGGCGACACACATGACGCGATTTCGGATTGGAATCGCCGGCATATGCGTTGTGCTGACGTTATCGGGTTGTTCCGAACAGCCTCGCAAAGGGCCGCCGACCGAACAGGAAATCCACGCCGGCGACAGCGGGGATGCGAGCGGAACCCGCGGTCGTCACCCCTATCGGTGCGAGGACAATCGCCCGCTCCTCGTCGACTTCAAGGATGAGGGCTTGGCGCTCGAGCTGCGCCGCGATGCGAACGCGGCGCCGATCGTCCTGACCGCGCCGGCACCCGGCCTCCAATATGTCGGCGACACGATGAGCGCGACCTTCTCGGGCAGCGAAATCAAAATCGAGGAAGCGGACAAGCATCCGGTCCTGTGCAGGAAGGCAACGAGCTTGTGACCAATTCACCCGGCCCAGAGGGGCGCTGACGATGGCAGCGCTCAAATTCTCCTTGATCCCCATGATCGCGATCATGATCGGCGCGCTAGTCGCCGGATGGCGCACGCCCGGCGAGAAGCTGGTCGCGGCCATGCAGCACCTCGCGGCCGGCGTGGTGTTCGCCGCCGCTGCGACGGAGATCCTGCCGCTGGTGATGCACGGCAGTTCTCCGACCGCAACGTTGATCGGCGGAGCGCTGGGCGTCGCTGTGATGCTCGGCCTGAAGGCGGCGGAAAGCCGGTTCAGGGGGCCGGTCGCGCTGCTCGCCGCGATCGGTCTTGATCTGGCGATAGACGGCCTTGTTCTCGGCCTCGCCTTTATCGCCGGCGAGAAGGCGGGTTCTTTGCTGGCCGTCGCGCTGACCCTCGAAGTGCTGTTCCTGGCCCTGACCCTCACCAACGATCTGGCAGGCCGGTATCGCAAGATGAAAGCGATCGGCCTGACCTGCGCGCTGGCGGTGCTGGTGCCGATCGGCGCGCTGATCGCACAGCCGGTGGCGTTGCTGACGCCGATATGGATCACCGGCTTCCTGAGCTTCGGTCTTATGGCGCTACTCTATCTCGTCACCGAAGAGCTGCTGGTCGAAGCGCACGAGAAGCCGGACTCGCCGCTTATTAGCGCGATGTTCTTCGTCGGCTTCCTCGTCCTCCTGCTGATCGAGGAAATCATGGTATGACGGCTTCCCCGGATGGGCAGGTTTCAGTCGAGCGCCGCACGCTCTGGATCGTGCTGCTGCTCAACGTAGTGATCGCCGCGGGCTTCTTCGTGACCGGCCTGATCGGCGATTCCAGCGCGCTTATCGCCAATGGCGTCGACAACCTCTCCGACACCGCGGTCTATGCCCTCAGCCTGATTGCCCTGAGTCAGGGACGCGCTTGGAAGACGCGGGCTGCAACAGTGTCCGGCGTCATGCTGCTGATCTTCGCCGGCGGCATCCTGATTGACGTCGGCCGCCGCTATATCCAGGGCAGCGACCCGATCGGGCCGACAATGATGGTGATGTCGGCGATTGCCGGCGTCGTGAACTATATCTGTCTGCGACTGCTGCAACGGCTCAAGCAGCCCGATGTTAATCTACGCGCCGCGACCACGTTCAGCTTCAACGACTTCATCTCTAACGGCGGCATCCTGATTGCTGGGGCGTTGGTGCTCTGGCTGGGAACGAATTGGCCCGATCTACTGGTCGGCCTGGCTACCGCCCTTATCGCGATCAAGGGCGGCATCGAAATCCTGCGTGATGCGCGCGCAGAAACCAAGACCAACGCGGAGACGGCGTGATGACCGAAAAGCTCGAACTCGATATTCCCGTCCTTCTGCCCGAGGTTCCCGACGCGGCCGATGCCTGTGTCGGGCGCCTCGTCTCGACGTTGAGCGCCAAGCGCGGCGTCGAGCGCGCGCATGTCCTGCCCGCCGACGGCGATACGGCGGCAAAGCTCTGCATCCATTTCGACGGCGAAGCGCTGCCGCTGTCACGCGTGCGCGACATGGTGCGGGCGGCAGGCGCCGAGATCAGCGGGCGATACGGTCATGTGACATGGCAGGTCGAAGGGATCGGCCACGAACGCCGCGCCCGTACCGTCGGGGAAACCCTGTCCCAGGTGCCCGGCGTATTGCAGGCCGATGCCAGCGCCTCGGGCAGCGTCCGTGTCGAATATGACAAAGAACGCGTCGACGAAGCGGCGATCCTCGCGGCACTGGGCAGGCTCAAGGTCAAACCCGGCAAGCGGACTGGCTCCGATCAGGCCGGTGATCATGCCGGACACGATCACAACTCCGGCGACCATGCCGGGCACGATCACGGCGAAGGCGCGGATAAGCATGGGCCGGGGGATCGCCACGACCATGCCCACGCCAATTTCCTCGGCCCTAATACCGAGCTGATCTTCGCGCTGGCATGCGGCGCGCTGCTGGCGATCGGCTTCGCGATCGAGAAGCTGGTCGCGGGCGCGCCCGACTGGCTGCCGACCGCTTTCTATGTCGGCGCCTATGTGTTCGGCGGCTTCTTCACGCTGCGCGAGGCGATCGACAATCTGAAGCTCAAGAAATTCGAGATCGATACGCTGATGCTCGTCGCGGCCGCCGGCGCCGCGGCGCTCGGCGCCTGGGCGGAAGGCGCGCTGCTGCTGTTCCTGTTCAGCCTCGGCCATGCGCTCGAGCATTATGCGATGGGTCGCGCCAAGCGCGCGATCGAGGCGCTGGCCGAACTCGCGCCCGACAAGGCGACGGTGCGCCGTGACGGGCAGACGACGGAGATCCCGGTCGAGGAGCTGGTGGTCGGCGACATCGTGGTCGTGCGCCCCAACGAACGCCTGCCCGCCGACGGCTTCGTCATCAAGGGGTCGAGCGCGATCAACCAGGCCCCCGTCACCGGCGAGAGCATTCCGGTCGACAAGGAGCCGGTCGCCGATGTCGAGGCGGCGCGCGCGAAGCCCGATGCGGTCGAGGCGACGTCGCGGGTGTTCGCCGGCACGATCAATGGCGGTGCGGCGATCGAGATCGAAGTGACGCGGCGTTCCAACGAAAGCGCGCTCGCCAAGGTCGTGAAGATGGTGAGCGAAGCGGAGACGCAGAAGTCCCCAACGCAGCGCTTCACCGATCGGTTCGAGCGCGTCTTCGTGCCGGCGGTCCTGGCGCTCTCGTTCATCCTGCTGTTCGCGTGGGTCGTGGTCGACGAGCCGTTCCGCGACAGCTTCTATCGCGCGATGGCGGTGCTGGTCGCGGCCAGCCCCTGCGCGCTAGCGATCGCTACACCCAGCGCGGTGCTGTCCGGCGTCGCGCGGGCCGCCCGTGGCGGCGTGCTGGTAAAGGGCGGCGCACCGCTCGAAAACCTCGGCTCGCTAAAGGCGATCGCCTTCGACAAGACGGGGACACTGACGGAAGGCCGGCCGCGCATCACCGATGTCGTCCCCGTCGACGGCGCGAGCGAAGAGGATCTGTTGGCGCTCGCCATCGCGGTTGAGGGGTTGAGCGATCACCCGCTGGCACAGGCGATTGTGAAGGATGGACGCGAGCGGTTGGGCGGGCGCGAGCTGCCGACCGCGACCGACCTCAAGAGCCTGACCGGACGCGGCGTCACCGCGACCGTCGACGGCGAGACGGTATGGATCGGCAAGGCCGAGATGTTCGGCAAGGAGGGTATCCCCACGCTGAACGCGGCCGCGACCGACGCCATCGCCACCCTGCGCGAGGGCGGGCGCACGACGATGGTGGTGCGCAAAGGCGACAAGGACATCGGCGCGATCGGGCTGATGGATACGCCGCGCGAAGCGGCCAAGGTCGCGCTCAAGCGGCTGCGCGAGATGGGCATCACCCGGATGATCATGATCTCGGGCGATCATCAGAAGGTGGCGGACGCCATCGCCAAGGATGTCGGGCTCGACGAGGCATGGGGCGACCTGATGCCGGAGGACAAGGTTGCCTCGATCAAGAAGCTCGCTGGCGAGGACAAAGTTGCGATGGTTGGCGATGGCGTCAACGACGCGCCGGCGATGGCGTCGGCGACCGTCGGCATCGCAATGGGCGCTGCGGGCTCGGACGTGGCGCTGGAAACAGCCGACGTCGCGCTGATGGCTGACGATCTCGCGCATCTGCCCTTCGCGGTGGGGCTGAGCCGCCACACCCGCGGCATCATCCGGCAGAATGTGTTCGTCAGCCTCGGCGTCGTCGCGTTCCTCGTGCCGGCGACAATCCTCGGCCTGGGCATCGGCCCGGCGGTCGCGATGCATGAAGGCTCGACGCTGCTGGTCGTGTTCAACGCTCTGCGGCTGCTCGCCTACCGCGATCCGGCGCTCAACGCAGCATGAAATGGCTGATCGTGTTCGACCTCGACGGGACGCTTGCGGAGAGCAAGCGCCCTTTATCGGCTGAAATGGGGGCGACGTTCGCGCGTCTGCTGGCCGTGGTCGATGTTGCGGTGATCTCGGGCGGCGACTGACCCCAATTCGATCGGCAAGTCGCCTCGCGCTTGCCGATCGGCGCCGTGCGCGAGCGGCTGTGGCTGATGCCGACCACTGGTACGAAGCTCTACCGCTGTGTCAACGGTGCATGGCGTGCGATTTATGCCGAGCTGTTCGACGATCGCAGTCGGCTTCGGCCTGAAATTGCAGCCGTTGCGATGGCTGGCGACAGACAGATGAGTCCCAATCCGCATACCAATGGCGGGGCTCTGATACGCCCTCTGCGGTTATCCGACTTCGCATCCTACGCGATCCGGTCGTAAGCGCCGCCGGAACCCGGTCTTGTTGAGGGCGGCAGATTAGGACAGCTCGCGGACCCTCACGAAAGGCGGCGAGTGATGGGTGGTCAGCGGTCAAACGAGATGGGGTGGTTGCCGCCCTCCCCAGACGGCATCGAGATGTGCCAGGATAGTGGAGTTAGGACCACTGAGCGGAAAGGACGGCAACCGTGTCAAAGGATACAATGATCGGGGTGGACTCCAGGCACTTGAACGTGAGGAACGACTGACGCGTCAGGAGGAAATCACCGCCGAGGTGGTTGAGCTGGCGGCCGGAGCACGCGCACGCGGCCGAACCCGGACGGTATCGGAGTAAGGGTGGCTGAGATGACGCCGGTGGCGACGTGACTGCCTTGCATACGTTTGCGGCACTGCCATCCGTATCAATACGCATGTTGCGAGCGGTCTTCCCCATTCATGGTTGCGCCGGCAGCATCGAGGCGATGCGCGTGGCGCTGCTCGATGTCGCCGGACAATGCCGGGGCAACGGCCGGCGAGCCTGTCCGATGATCGATAAGCTGGTGGCGCGCTGAATGCTCATTTTGCAAACCGGCGCTACGCGCTAACCAAGAGGCGGCCATGACGTTATTGGACCGGCGGACATTGCTGGCGGGCGGGGGCCTGCTCCTGGCGGCGGCGTGTACCCGAAAATTCGCGTCGCCCGAGCGTGCCGGGACGCTTCCGATCCCGCGCCTGATCGATGCGCGCCAACAGGGCCAGCTGATCAGCCTGCAGGCACAAAAGGGCGAGACCGCGTTCTTCCCGGGCCGGCGAAGCACCACGCTCGGATATAATGGCAGCTATCTCGGCCCGACGCTGCGGGTTCATCGCGGCGACGATGTGACGATGGCCGTCCGCAATAGCCTGTCGGCCGATACGACGGTTCACTGGCACGGGCTGCTGGTGCCGGGAGAACTGGATGGCAGCCCGCACCAGCTGATCGCATCCGGTGCGACCTGGCGTCCTACGCTACCGATCCGCCAGCCGGCGGCGACCCTCTTCTATCATTCGCACGCGCATGGTTTGACGGGCGAGCAAGTCTATTCCGGGCTGGCGGGCATGCTGGTCGTGACGGACGAGGAAGAGCAGGGGCTTGGCCTGCCATCGGACTATGGCGTGGATGATCTCCCGGTACTGATCCAGGATCGGCAATTCGAGGACGGCCGTCTGGTCATGCCGACCGGCATGATGATTGCGTCGCAGGGCCGCCGCGGCAACACCATCCTGGTCAACGGCGCACCCACGCCTCGCGCCGACGTTCCGAACGGTCTGGTGCGGCTGCGGCTCGTGAACGGTTCGAACGCCCGCATCTATGAGCTTTCGTTCAGCGATGATCGGACGTTTCATTGGATCGGCACCGAGGGCGGTCTCCTGGCGAGGTCCGTTGAACTGCAGGCCATCACCCTGGCGCCGGGTCAGCGTGCAGAGATACTGGTCAGCTTCGCCGACGGCCAGCCGGTCTCCCTGGTCACCGGCCAAGATGCGAACGCGTCGATGATGGGAATGATGGGAGGCATGGGCATGATGGGCGGCCATCACGACGATGAAGACGACGCTTCAACGACGGAGACGGTGCTGGCCTTCTCGCCGCGCCCAGGCTTGGGCGGGCGGGCCGCAGCCCCTGTCCCAACGCTCCTGGCAGCACGCACCGTGCCAGATCCCGATGCGGCCGTAACGCGCCGGCGCTTCGTGCTCAATATGTCGACGGAAGGGGAGGGGATGATGGGCAGCGATGGCGACGCCCTCACGATCAACGACAGGTCGTTCGACATTGGCCGCATCGATGAGGAAGTCCGCCTCGGGGACGTCGAGATATGGAAAGTCTCCGGGCGGAAGATGCCACATCCCTTCCATATCCATGGCGTGCATTTCGATGTGCTACGCCGCGATGGCGACGACCCGGACGTTCTCGATCAGGGGCCTCGCGATACGATCGTCGTGAAGGAGGCGGTGGAACTGTTGGTCCGGTTCGACCAGCCGGCGACGAAAGCACCTTTTATGTATCATTGCCATATCCTGGAACATGAGGATGAAGGCATGATGGGGCAATTCACGGTCGCCTGATCCCGTCCGGAAACTCGCAGAAGACCAGCGAACAGCGGGTGCAGCTCATCGCGGCAGCCAACGCCACGTTTTCTTGCCCCTCGATCGACAGCGACCGGCCCTCCCACCCGCATTCAACGCTATCCGCGTGTCATCATGAACGCGCCCGGCTCGTCGATACCGCTTGACCCTGGACTATGGTCCAAGGTCCACAACGGCCATCCGGACGATGTCCGGTCCATCGAAGGACTGGAAACGGAGCGTGAGGGGTAACCGCTGCTCCTGCGTATAGGGTTATGGGGAGCCACGCTTGATGTCTCGTTTCGAAAGCCAACGCCGATTTTCGCTCGCCGGGTGCATGGCGGGAACGATGGCAGAAACCCTGCCTCCGACGCCTGTCGGCGCCTGTCCGCAAATCCATTCCAACCTTGTTTGACTGTGGATGACGAGGAGATGGACGGGGGCATGATTGAGGGCGACAAGGCAAATCGGCATGATGCTGCTTCGGGCACGATCCTCCAGGTTGTGGAGAGCGCACCAAATTACGCCGTTTATGCGCTTGACCTTGGGGGCCTCGTAACAGTCTGGAACAAGGGCTGTGAAGACATTACGGGATGGGCCAGCTCCGACGCGATCGGGAAACACCATTCGTTCCTGTATTGCGCGGAAGATGTCGCGGCGGGCGTTGCGGACAGGCACCTCGCGCAGGTCGAGCAGCTTGGCAGGGTCGAGCAGGAGTCGTGGCGCGTCCGGAAAAACGGGTCAGAGTTTCTCGCACATCTGACGACGACGGCGCTCCGGGATGAAACCGGCCAGCTGAGCGGCTATGGCAAGATCCTGCGCGACACCACCGATGAAGCCGCGACCAAGGAAGCGATCGTTGCGCGCGAGCAGCATCTCCAGTCGATCCTGGACACCGTGCCCGATGCCATGGTCATTATCGATGAGCGCGGGCTGATAACCTCGTTCAGTGCCGCGGCCGAGCGCTTGTTCGGATATTCGGAAGCGGACGTACTCGGCGCCAATGTGAGCAGCCTGATGCCGTCACCCGACCGGGAACGGCACGATTCCTATATCGGCCGATATCTGTCCACCGGCGAACGGCGGATCATCGGTATTGGCAGGATCGTCGTTGGCCAGCGGAGCGACGGTACCACCTTTCCGATGGAACTCTCGATCGGAGAGGCCGGTCACCGTGGGTATCGTGTCTTCACGGGCTTCATTCGCGACCTGACAGAAAGCGACCGCAACGAACTGCAGCTCAAGGAACTGCAGGCCGAATTGATCCACGTCTCGCGCCTCAGCGCGATGGGCACGATGGCGTCGACGCTGGCCCATGAGTTGAACCAGCCGCTTACCGCGATCGCCAATTATCTGGAAACGACGCGCGACCTGCTTGTCGATCCCGATGCCGAGACCGTCGCGATCGTGCGCGACGCGCTCGACGAGGCAGCTAAGGAATCCCACCGCGCGGGGCATATCGTCCGAAGACTTCGTGATTTCGTGGCGCGAGGGGAGACCGAGAAGCGGATCGAGGATTTGCCGCGGCTGATTGAGGAAGCCTCTGCTCTCGGCCTTGTCGGTGCCCGTGAACGAGGCGTTCGCAGCTTTTTCGATTTTGATCCGGCGGCCTCGCCGGTGCTCGCCGATCGCATACAGGTCCAGCAAGTTCTCGTGAATCTGATCCGCAATGCGGTCGAGGCGATGGCGCAGGTCGCCATTCGCGACCTGACGATCACGACACGGCGGCGGCCGAAGGGGATGGTTCAGGTGTCGGTGGCGGACACGGGCCCCGGCATATCCGAGCAGGTCGCGCCCCAACTTTTCGAAGCCTTTGTAAGCAGCAAGACCGACGGCATGGGCCTTGGCCTTTCGATCTGTCGAACGATCATCGAAGCCCATGGCGGCCGGATCTGGACCGAGGGTGCCCCAAACAGAGGTGCTGCTTTTCATTTCACCCTGATGCAGGCCCGCCCGGAGGATGAGCATGACGCCTAAACGAACCGTCCATTTGGTCGATGACGAAGATTCCATCCGCAAGTCGGCCGGTTTCATGCTGAAGACGTCGGGATTTGCCGTGCAGACCTACGCCTCCGGCATTGCGTTTCTGAAAGCCGTCAAGACCGCTGAGCCGGGATGCATTCTGCTTGACGTTCGGATGCCCGGCATGGACGGGCTCGAGGTCCAGGAGGTGCTTGCCGAACGTGGCATCACCATGCCGGTGATCGTCTTGACCGGGCACGGCGATGTCGGGATCGCGGTGCGCGTCATGAAGGCAGGGGCGGTCGATTTCCTGGAGAAGCCGTTCGAGAAGAGCGCGCTCCTGGCCTCGATCGGCGTGGCTTTCTCGAGGCTCGATAAGTCCGACGCGCGGTCGCTTCGCGAAGCCGAGGCGAGGGTGCGGGTCGCGGTGCTCACGCCTCGCGAACGAGAGGTTCTCATCGGCCTGGCCAACGGGTTTCCCAACAAGACGATCGCCTATGACCTCGACATATCGACTCGAACGGTGGAAGTGCACCGCGCAAACCTCATGACCAAGCTCGAAGTGCACAGCCTGTCGGATGCGCTCAGGATAGCATTTGCCGCCGGATTGGGCGATTTGCCGGAACCCTGAGCTTGGGATCACTACGTAGCGACGGCCTCCTGTTCATTTGCGATGCATGCCGAGGATCCGAGGGTGGATCGGCTAAGAGGCAGCATCGTCGGTCATGGGCGTTATCGATCACCAAGCGAGCGAGAAAGCGGCCCTGATCCTGTTGTCGGACGACGATGCCTCGGTACGCAGGTCCCTTCATCTCTTGTTGCGATCGCGCGGCTTTGGCGTCCTGGCCTATGCCAGTGGCACCGCCTTGCTGCTCGATCCTCAGATGCAATCCGGCGATTGCCTCGTGGTCGACTATCTTATGCCGGACATCGATGGGATTTCGATCCTGAGGCAGCTTCGGTCCGCGGGCTGGTGCGGGCCGGCGATTCTGATCACGGCGCATTACGCCGACACGCTCGCCGAAAGCGCGCGCGAAGCGGGCTTTGCCGCTGTGCTCGAGAAACCGCTGCGCGATGGTGTGCTGGTACAGACCATCGGCGAAGTAATCTCCGCCGGGCGGAGAGCTGGCAGCGATCACTGCTAGGCAATGGAATATCGTGCCGTGACCGGATCCTCTGTGACATCCTCACGCCTTCCCGGGGCCGGCGCTGGTCCCACATGGAATTTTCTCCGCCGCCTTCTGATGGTGGATATGCGCGCTATCTTATTCGCGGCCGCGCCCGGCTCTGGTGACTGCAAGGGCGGGGCCAGTGCGATCCGGGTACTGATGGCCGGGTCGTAGCATATGGAGGCGAGCTCGCCCGCCACGGTCATCGAAGCGGCGCGCGATCGGGGCGAACTTGGCTTCGTCGTTCTTCTCTTCGCGGCCACGGCGGTTGCTCTGGGCAATAGCGTTGTCCTGCCATTCCTGCCAGAAATGGTGGGTCAAATGTCTCCGGGCGCGAGTGGCCTCGCGAGAGGGCATCTTGTCGTCGCCCTGGTCACGGTTTCCCAGATCGCAGGGTGTCTGTCGGCGCCGTTATGGGGCTGGGTCTCCGACCGGTGGAAACGGTGGCCGATCCTGGTCGTGGGGCTGTTGGGCTTCAGCCTGACAATGGTGTTGTATTCTGCGGCCGGATTCGAGCGACTCTATGTTTTGCGGTTGCTCAATGGCGTGTTTGCGGCGGCCGTCGTGCCGACGGCGTTTGCGATGGTCGCCGATCGTTCACCAGATCTGGTTCGGCGAGCGCGCCAGTTCACCTGGCTGAATGCCCTGGTCTTCGCAGGCGACCTGACCGGCCCGCTCCTTGGAGAAATTTCGGTGGCGCTCGGAGCAACGTCGCCATTCCTGGCGCCAGCGGCATTGAGCGCGATCGCCATGCCCGGTCTTCTTCTGGTTTCACGGGAAAGTGCCGCTGGTCCGGTCGGCAGCGTTCCACGCCGAAAAGCGCGTGAGGCGCTTGTCCCGCTGCTCCTGATCTCGGCCACTGCGTCCGGGTGCCTCACCGTTCTGCATCTGACGTTGTCGCTTGGATCGGGCGCGCGGAACCTCCCCCGCGAGAATGTCTCGATGCTGTTCGCTCTGTGCGGTGCAGCGATGCTGGTGGCGCAGCTCGTTCCGTTCACAGGGCGCAGAGTCACGGTCGGCGCGGTCTGGCTGTTGCGGCCAATGCTCGCCGGGCTGGCCGCCGCATTGATCATTGCCGTCTTCGCCCGGACCCTGTGGGTGCTCGTGCCTGTATTTCTGCTCGCCGGCTGGAGCACAGCGACGCTGAAGCTGCTCACCAATTATCTTACGTCGAAAGTGTCCCCTGGTACGCAGGGTTCGGGCCTTGCGCTCCAGTACGCGGCGGTGAGCGCCAGCCAGGCTGCGGCGTCGATCGCCACTGGATGGGCAAGCGCGTCGGAGCATTTGATGCTGTGGCTTGCTGCTGCCGCCGCGTTGGCGGTCACGGCGATGACGTTACGGTTGAAAGATTGAGGCGCTTCTCGTTCGCTCCGTCGTCAAAGTACATCAAAGGGCCGGCTCCGATTCAGATTTTCGGGCGATCGATGAAGCGGTGCACCGCGAACCCTGCCAGCATCGCGATCACGAAGGGCGCGGCAAGCGTCGGGCGGATGGCAAGGTCCGCAATCGCAGGACCGGGGCAGAGGCCGGCAATTCCCCAGCCGATCCCGAAGATTGCGCTACCGCCGATCAGGCGCGCGGTGATCTCGCGGGTATCCCGCAGCGAGAAGCGGCTGTCGGCAAGGGGCGTCTCCATCCGCCGCCGGATCACCCAGGCCAAGGTCATCGGGGCGATGGCGCCTCCCATCACGAAAGCAAGCGTAGGGTCCCAGCGGCCTCCGGACGGATGAGGAAGGCACGCACGCGGGTCGGATCTGACATGCCGGAACAGGCGAGTCCTGCGCCAAACAGGAGCCCGGCAATGAGTGCGATAGGGATGCGGACCCTCACCATGAAACGCCTAGCACGCGCATCACCGCGACGGTCGCGAAGCCAAAGCTCATGAAGCTCAAAGTTGCTACGATCGATCGCGGTGACAGGCGGGAGAGGCCACACACGCCGTGGCCGCTGGTACAGCCGCTGCCCATCCGGGTACCGAAGCCGACCAGCAGCCCGCCGATCAGGACCACCGCCGGCGAGGATGGAAAACGGGCAATTACCGGACCTGAGATCAGGTTCGCGATCCCCGCTCCGACCGGCAGGCCGACAATGAAAGCCGCAGCAATTCTCCACGGCGGGCCAGTCTGTGAGAGGGCGAAGGCACGCGCGGCGAGGCCGCTCACGCCCGCTATCCGGCCGAGGCCGAGCAACATGATCGCGCACGCCAATCCGATCAATATTCCGCCCGTCAAGGCAGCGAGCGGCGTGGCGTTGGTCCAGTCCATCAGAGCATATCCAGCGGCAACCTCAATGGCGCCATTCAGGCTGTGGCGTCCATCGCCATCGCTTGAGCCTGGCGGTCGGCAGGGTTGATGCGTTGGCGTGCCGCCGTCGCAGCACTGGCCGTCGCGCCAGTTACGTTCGCGTTGAAAAGCTGAGGGGCTTCAGGAACGCTCTGTCGGCCAAGGGCGGTCAGGTCGTGATCGACCAGTACGCTGGCCGGCTTGTACCGAATGGCTGGGACCGCCCCGTTTTCTCCACGTTCGCCTGCTGCGGCGGTTGCGGATGTTGCGCGACGGCTCTGGGCCATTTCCCGGTCTTGCCCTTCGCAAAGGCAGGCGCGTTCAGCACAAGGCGGGCTTCCCCGGTCGCCTCGCTCACGAAGTTGGTCCTGCCGTATTCCCACCAGCAAATGCTGATAATTCTCGACGAAGCGTCGGTGGATCAAGCGCGCCTCGGGGCAATTCGCCGCCGCTGCCTGTGACCGGTGGGCGCGCACGCGCCGTAGCAAGTAAGGAATATCGCACTCGTTCATGACCGCCTCCATGCATTGAAAGTCGCAATTGGGTCGCGCCGGGTCTCTACGGAAATATACGAATGCTTCTCGTGCTTGTCCCGGCTCGGATGCGGCGCCCTATGAGTGCGGGACGGATATGCCAGATGCTGTTGCGCCAGGACGCAAAGCGCCGGGAAGTTGTTGCTGGCTCAGACGGGTGGCCTGGGGGCGGCAAACATGCGGTCCGCAGCGGAAATCTGGCACGATCGTGCCCGCGGCTGATTGGCCCGTCGCGTGGCTTGCGGAATGAACGTCGGGTGCGGATCCGGAGGCAAGCGGTGACCGGCCAGATCACATTCCCATACTGGCCATTTCCTTGCAGCTGGCCGCGCAGTCCCGGCAGGTCTGGGCACAAGTCTGCATGCGAGCGTCGCCGGCGATCTTCGCGCAATCGCGCGCGCAGGCTTCGCACATCCGGGCACAGGCGTCGCACAGCAGGGCATGCTGCGGCGACCGCCGAAGCATGGAATTGGCCGTCGTCTGGCAGAGCTCCGCACAGTCGAGAAGCAAAGCGATGTGCGACGCCTCGATATGAGCCGAACTGCCCTGCTCGGTGCAGTATCGCGCAGTTTCCAGGCACATGCGGTGCGATGCGACACAGCTATCGACGCACTCGTCGAGCGTCATCATCGCCCCGCTGCGTTTGGGAGCCGCCATCGCCGCGTTTGAAGCGACGATTCCGCCGACCGCCAGGGAGAGTCCGGAGCCGATGACGGCGCGACGATCAAGCATAACTAGGTCCTTTCCAAAAAGTTTAGCCGCTGCGGTTCAGCGCGCGTCTCACCACCAGATCCGTAAGCCAGCCACAAACCGGTGTTCGGTGGGATTTTCACCAGCAAGGCGACGAAAATCCGCCGTCTCACCAAAGGAGCGCTCCCATACAAAGCCGACATAGGGAGCGACTTTTCGGTGAATCTCGTAGCGCATCCGCAAGCCGAGCTCGAGGTTGCTCAGGCCTCCGCCGAGCCCGCGCTCGGGAGCCGCCTTGCTGTAGGCGTTCGATTCCAGCTGCGGTACGAGGATGAGGCGGTTGGTGAGCAGCACGTCATAGGATGCCTTCAGACGTGCCGCGAGACGGCCATCGTCTCCAACGTAGCCGGTCAGCTGGACATCGAACCAATAGGGGGCCAGACCCTCGATCCCCCCGGCGATCCAGCGATGGGCTCCCGGGCCGATGTCCTGACGCACGCCAAGGATCGTTCCCCAAAACGGGCGCTGTCCGTGCCACCAGAACGCCTCGACCGAGGATTCCGGATCAAGCCGCTCACCGGATTGCTTCAGGCCCTGGCTCCGCAGCAAGAGCTTGTCGTTGTCCGGGCCGTTGGTGATCTGACCCGACCAGCTGATGCCCTGGCCTTGCTTGTTCGTGAGGAACTCGAGCTCATCCACCAGCACCTTGGACACTGAAATTCTGTCGGCCATCTCGTAGCCGGGCAGCGTCGAATTCTTATAGCCGTTGGAATAGGCGTCCGGGTCGCGCGCATCGGCGCCGGGCTTTCCGCCACTCATGTCCATGCCAGGCATGTTCATCGGGGGCGCGCTGCTGCCATCCTTTTGCTGGTCGCCCATCTGCATATCCGGCGGCATGGCCTGATCATTCGAGCCGGCCGCCTCGGCGTTAACCCCGGGCTTCACCTGCTGGCTGAGCGCCGGTTCGGCGATGGCGGTCATCGCGAGCCCGGTGAGGGCCAGCAACCATGTTGAACGCGAGGATGTCATGCCACGACCACCTCGCGGAACATGCCCGCCGCCATGTGGTAGAGGAGGTGACAGTGAAAGGCCCACCGGCCCATCGCATCGGCCGTCACGCGAAAGGCCACGCGTTGGGCTGGTTGCACCGAAATGGTGTGCTTGCGGACCTGGAACCGTCCGTCGGGCGATTCAAGATCGCTCCACATCCCGTGCAGGTGCATCGGGTGGGTCATCATCGTGTCGTTGACGAGAATGATCCTGAGCCGTTCGTTCGGCGTGAAATGAAGGGGTTTCGAGTCATTGAGCTTCACGCCGTCGAACGCCCACACGAAGCGTTCCATGTTGCCGGTCAGATGGAGTTCGATCTCGCGCTGCGGTTCGCGGGGGTCTGCTGCCGGCCCTGCTGTCTTCAGATCCGCATAGGTCAGGGTCCGGCGCCCATTGCGCCGCAACCCGACGCCGGGATCATCGAGATTGGTGCGCGGAAAATCGACGCGCATATCTGTATTGGCCCCATATTCGGTACGCGCATGGCGGGCTTTTGGTGCCGTCTCGACCATGCCATGGTCCTGCCCAGCTGGTCCCATCCCGGCCATCCCGGCCATCCCAGCCATTCCACCCATCATGTCGATCGGATCGAGCCAGGAGCCGGGGTCGACCGGGGGAATGTCCGCGCTCATGTCGTCACGCGGCGCGAGCACGCCGTGGACAAAGCCGGTGCGGTCCATGGACTGGGCGAAGATCGCATAGGCCCTGTCGTCCGCGATGGTCGCGATGACGTCGTAGGTTTCACCGGGTCCGATCCGGAATTCGTCTACGTCGACCGGCTCGACCGGTTGCCCGTCGGCGGCGACGACCGTCAGCATCAGGCCGGGAACCCGAACGTCGAAATAGGTCGCGGTTCCGGCACCGATGAAGCGCAGGCGAACCCTTTCGCCCTTCCTCGCAATTCCCGTCCAGCGCCTGGCGGAGGGGGCGCCGTTCAGGAGATAGGTGTAGGTAGCGGCCGATACGTCGCTCAGATCGGTCGGATTCATGCGCGCCTTGTTCCACATCGCCCGCTTCGACAGAGCGCCGCTCAGCCCGAGCTTGCCGGCATCGCTCGCAAAATCGCCGACGGTCGGCTGCGCGAAATTATAATAGCCGCTCATCTTCTTCAGGTTCAGATAGACCTGAAGCGGAGCCTCGTCCGTCCAGTCGCTGAGCATGATCGTATAGTCGCGGTCGGTCGCGAGAGGCGGTTCGCTCTTCGGTTCGATGATCATCGGGCCGTAGAGGCCCGTCTGCTCCGCCAATGTATGGGCATGATACCAGAAGGTGCCGCTCTGCTTCACGACGAAGCGGTAGGTAAAGGTTTCGCCCGGCGCTATTCCGCCAAAGCTGATCCCTGGCACCCCATCCATGTCCGTCGGCAGGATCAGGCCGTGCCAATGGATGCTGGTCATTTCGTCCAGGTTGTTCTTGACCCTGATCGTTACAGCGTCGCCTTCGCGCAGCCTGATCAGCGGCCCCGGCACGCTCCCGTTGACGGCGGTGGCGACACTGGCTTTTCCGGAATAATTGACCGTGACCCGGCCGATTTCGAGATCGACCTCAGTGCCGCTCAGTACGGTCGGCGTCGTCACCGCCGGCACTGCGAACGCATGGGCGGGCCAACCCAGCGTGGCAAGAGCTGTCGCGAGCAAGAGACCTTGCACGAAGCCTCTGCGACCGGTGGTCGTCTCGGCGAATGGGGGAAGTGGAGTCCGCATCAATTCGATCTTTCGGAAGCAGCCCTAAAGTGACGCCGCGGTGCCGATTGCCACGCGGGTGTATGTTCGCAGCAACGGCGGACCCGGTAGGCGGGGCCAGGCGTATGAAACCTGGCCGAAGAAGCGAAAGGCACGCAGGGTCAGGATCCAATGGGGCATCCGTATCCGGCGGACCCTCGCATCTGTCTCGCCAACGCTGTCGGCCCTTCGCTTCCGCGTTTCCTACATGTCGTCGCCCATGGGCGCGGAGGGCATGTTGGCGGCGGGCGGTGCCTGGTCTGGCTTTGCCTTGGGCGCCATCGGCATTTTGTCCTTACACCCGGCCGTACCGCCACATCCCATCTGCATGCCGCCCGACGCGTTCATGCCCATCTGATGGTCATGCATCATCTCGTCATGCATCTGCCTCGCGCCATGCTTCATCCCTCCCTGATGGGCCTGATGCGCCTGGTGGTTTTGGTGCTTGACGAGTTTCGCCGGTACGGGCGGGGCCTCGTCCGCCCAGGCCTGCGTCGCCGAGAGCGCGATAAGCGCAGCGATGGCGGGGACGATCAGGCCAGTTTTGCTACGAAAAAAATTATGCATGACTAAGCTCCTCGAAGAATTGGAAAGGGGACCGCAAGATTTCGATCCGTTTGAAGATGTCGGCAGAAGTGCCGTTCGTGCCGCTCGGGGAATATACGTTTTGTTACGGATGCCCGCCGTCGGGCGCGGCATGCGAACTATCATACCGGGCGATGAGACCCCCGGTGCGGCTTTGATCGTCGTACGGGCTGTCTCCCAGAAGCAGGCAGGGCTGATTGGAAAACGACGGAGACGATTACGACGCGATGGATCGTCGAACGCTTCTCGCCCGCGGCCTGTCGGCTGCGTCGCTTGTGGGTGCCTCGTCCGTTGCCGGCCCTCTGGCGGCTCTCACCCGCGCAGGCCAAGGGTGGGGTTCCTTTGCGTGGACGGCAGCGGAGATAGCGATGGGCGATACGCTGATGATCTCCGCAGACGTGGCCGGTAGTCCTGTCCGCGCCATTCTGGACAGCGGAAGCGCCGCTTCGATCATTAATACGCGCCTGGTGAAGAGGCTGGGTATCGCCCCATCCGGGAGACGTATCATTCGCGGCACCGGCGGCCGCGTCGAGGTCACCGAGATCAGCGACGTTACCCTCACCGTCGCCGACGATCGAAGGCGCTTGCCGTTCGCCATCGTGAGCGACCTTGCGGCAATATCGTCGGCATTCGGCCGCCCGATCGATCTGGTCCTGGGTGAGGACATCCTCACCGGGCGCTGTATCGCCCTCGACTTCACGCTGGATCGGATTGGCTTCGCGCCGACGGGGAGTTTTGCCGGTGGGAGCGGGTGGCGTCGCCTCATTCTGACGCATGGGACACGTCGCGAGCTCCTGGTCGCCGCTTCTATCGGGGGCGGAAGCCCAGTGCAGCTCATCTTCGATCTCGGGAGCGCAAATGCGCTTATGCTGTCCACCGCCTTTGTGGCTGCGCAGGATCTCCTCGCCGGCAAAGCCCGGTCGACCGCGGCGCTGGGAAGCCTGGATGGGGTTCAGATCGTGACCACTTTTGTCCTGGACGATATCGATATCGGCGGAGCCCACAGTGCCGCGGTGCCGGTGGCGGCACTGGATCATTGGCAATCCGATAGCGCGGTGGGCAGCATCGGATTGCCGCTCATCGCGCAATTTGACGTGATCATGGATTTGACCGCAGGAAGTCTCTGGCTGCGCCCGACCCCGCCAAAGCGCAGGCTCCCGATGCTGAAAGACCGTTCAGGCTTCGGCTTGGCGGTTTCGCCTTCGGCCCTGACCGTCGCCCATGTCGCGGCCCATAGTCCGGCCGAGATGAGCGGCTGGTCGATCGGCGATCAGATCGTCCGTATCAACGGGCAGCCAATCGATCCCAGCTACACGCGCGGGGAGCTTTGGCGCTGGCGCTTCCTCCCTGCCGGCACGCACGTCAGGCTCGTCGACGGATCCGGTATCGTGCGGCGGCTGACGCTCGCCGATTATTACTGACGTTGACGCCGGTGTCGGCGTTCGGCCCCGATACACTGCTTCTAGCGTCCGATCCGCGGCGCATCATCCCGCCCTCGGATTGGTCGCCCAGCAGCTACGTAACAATCCCAATATTTCGCAAAGTCGTCAGCTCGCACACCCCAACTCAGCCCTCCTGCGAGGGAGAATATCGGGTTCGCGGTGCCGCACACCTGGGGGCCCGGCCATGTGTAGCGGAGACGTTTCATGTTCCAGCAAGCGATCGACACCGTCCGGGCGAAGGGTCACGCACCGTCACGCTACGGCAACTTCATTGGCGGCCGATGGGTGGAACCCATTCGCGGGGAATATTTTACGGACCATAGTCCGATCAACGGCCGGCAGCTGGCCGAGATCGCCAAGTCTTCGCCAGAGGATGTGGAGGCAGCGCTGGACGCTGCTCACCGGGCTAAGGAGGGCTGGGCGCGCATGGCCCCTGCCGAGCGCGCAAAGATCCTCAATCGCGTGGCCGACCGGCTCGAGGAGAATCTCGAGCTGCTCGCGCTTGCCGAGACCATGGACAACGGCAAGCCGATCCGCGAAACGCGCGGCGCCGATGTGCCGCTGGCCATCGACCACTTCCGCTATTTTGCCGGCTGTGTCCGCGCAGAAGAAGGGGCGATCTCGACGATCGACGACAAGACGATCGCCTATCATTTCAGGGAACCGCTGGGCGTCGTCGGGCAGATCATCCCGTGGAATTTCCCGCTGCTGATGGCGGCATGGAAGATCGCCCCGGCACTGGCGGCCGGTAACTGCACCGTCATCAAGCCGGCCTCGCAAACGCCGCTTTCGTTGCTGCTGTTTGCCGAGCTGACCGCCGATATCCTGCCGCCCGGGGTGGTCAATATCGTGACTGGACCCGGTGCGTCGGTCGGACGCGCGATCGCAGCCAATCCGCGGATTGCGAAAGTGTCCTTCACCGGCGAAACGACGACCGGCCGGCAGATCATGGGATATGCCGCCGAGCATCTGATCCCGCAGACGATGGAACTGGGCGGAAAGTCTCCGAACATTTTCCTGGCAGACGTCATGAACGAGGACGACGCGTTCCTCGACAAGGCGCTGGAAGGCTTCGCCCTGTTTGCGTTCAACAAGGGTGAGGTCTGTACCTGCCCCTCGCGGGCGCTCGTCCATGAATCGATCTTCGATCGGTTTGTCGAAAGGGCGGTCGCGCGCGTCGCGGCGATCCGGGTCGGCGACCCGCTCGATCCCCTCACGCAGATGGGAGCGCAGGCGTCAGAGGATCAGCTTCACAAGATCCTGGGCTATATCGACATCGGCAAGCAGGAAGGCGCCGAGTGCCTGACGGGGGGACAGCGCGCCCGTCCGGGAGGCGAGTTCGACGACGGCTTCTTTATCGAGCCCACCGTGTTTGTCGGCAACAACAAGATGCGGATTTTCCAGGAGGAGATTTTTGGGCCGGTCCTGTCGGTGTCGCCGTTCAAGACGATCGAGGACGCGATCTCGATCGCCAACGACACCATCTATGGATTGGGCGCCGGCGTGTGGACCCGCAGCGGCAATGATGCCTATCGGCTGGGCCGCGCGATCGAGGCGGGCCGGGTGTGGACCAACTGCTACCATGCCTACCCGGCGCACGCGGCATTCGGAGGTTACAAGGCCTCCGGATTCGGGCGCGAAAACCACAAGATGATGCTCGACCACTATCAGCAGACCAAGAATCTGTTGGTCAGCTACGACGAGACGTCCCTCGGCCTTTTTTGACCCGGCTCACTCCGGCTGCGGCTAACCCGCGCGGCCGTCACCGCAAGGAACTCCACTATGAACAAGACAATGAAGGCCGCGGTCGTGCGCGAATTCGGCCAACCGCTGGTGATCGAAGAAGTGCCTGTCACGATGCCGGGCCCGGGCCAGATCCTGGTGAAGATCGCGGCGACCGGCGTCTGTCATACCGACCTTCATGCGGCCGAGGGAGACTGGCCGGTGAAGCCCAATCCGCCCTTCATCCCAGGCCATGAGGGTGTCGGTCATGTGGTCGCGGTAGGTAGCGGCGTGACCTATGTGAAAGAGGGCGACCGTGTCGGCGTCCCCTGGCTCTACACGGCCTGCGGGCACTGCGTTCATTGCCTCGGCGGATGGGAAACGCTGTGCGAGGCCCAGCAAAATACCGGCTATTCGGTGAATGGCAGTTTTGCGGAATATGTTCTTGCCGATCCCAATTATGTCGGTCACCTGCCGGCCAATATCGGGTTCATCGACATCGCCCCGATCCTGTGCGCCGGCGTGACGGTCTACAAGGGGCTGAAGGTCACCGAGACGAGGCCCGGTAATTGGGTGGCGATCTCGGGCATCGGCGGTCTCGGACATATGGCCGTGCAATATGCCAAGGCAATGGGGCTCAATGTCGTGGCCGTCGACATCGACGACGCCAAACTCGCGCTCGCGGAGCGACTGGGCGCGGATCTCACCGTCAACGCGCGCAACTTCGACCCTGCCGCATTCATCAAGAAGGAGATCGGTGGCGCCCATGGCGCACTTGTCACAGCAGTGTCGCCGATCGCATTCCAGCAAGCACTCGGCATGGTCAGGCGGGGAGGCACGGTGGCGTTGAACGGGCTTCCGCCAGGCGACTTTCCGCTGTCGATTTTCGACACGGTCCTGAACGGGATCACTGTTCGTGGCTCCATCGTCGGCACGCGGCTCGATCTGCAGGAAGCGCTTGATTTTGCCTCGGAGGGCAAGGTTCGCGCGACCGTCACGACGGACACGCTGGAGAACATCAACGATATATTCGCGCGCATGCATCATGGTGAAATCGAGGGGCGGATCGTGATCGATTTCGAGGGCGGCGCCCACTGACCAAGCGAATGCTCTGACGGTGTGCCCCGCCTGTGCCCAACCACCCGTGCGTGCGCCCACATCGTCCCGGCAGGTCCGATCTTTTGGTGAGAACCGCCGCGCCGTCGACCCCCGGCATAGTGGCATCGCTCGGACCGGGACCCCGGTTCATTTCGATCATGGCGCCACTTGGCGCCAGTGGAGAACAACATGGCAAGCGGTAGAAAAGCGTATCTTGTCGGCGGCGGCATCGGCTCCCTGGCCGCAGCGGCCTTCCTGATCCGCGACGGTGGCCTGAAGGGCAGCGACATTACCGTCTATGAAATGCTTCCGATCCTTGGCGGCAGCCTCGACGGCGCCGGCCGCGCATCGGATGGCTATTCGATGCGCGGCGGCCGGATGCTGACAACGGATAATTACGAATGCACCTGGGGTCTGTTCAAGACGATCCCCTCGCTCGAACATCCCGGCTTGACCGTCTTCGAGGAGACGATCGCGTTCAACGAGCGTGTACGATCGCATTCGAAGGCACGCCTGATCGACCGCGATTGTGCCATCCTCGACGTGACCTCGATGGGCTTCTCGATGAACGACCGGCTGGAATTGCTCAGCCTTTCCGTCGCCAGTGAAGAGCGATTGGGCGCCACACGGATTACCGATTGGCTCTCGCCTTCATTTTTCGAGACCAAATTCTGGTATATGTGGGCAACGACCTTCGCCTTTCAGCCATGGCACAGCGCGGTCGAATTCAGGCGCTACCTCCATCGTTTCATCAAGGAATTCTCGAGGATCGAAACGCTCGCGGGCGTAAAGCGCACGGTCTACAACCAATATGATTCCCTGGTCCGTCCTCTGGCCGCCTGGCTCGAAGAACGGGGCGTCCATTTCGCCAGGGACACATTGGTCACAGACCTCGTCCTCGCCCCGATCGGCGGCAAGTCAGCGGTCAGCCGCATCCTGCTGCGCCACGGCGAAGCGGCCGACGCCATCGACGTTAGGCCCGAAGACCTCGTCTTTTTTCAGAACGGTTCGATGACCGACGCCTCGAGCCTGGGATCCATGACCAGTGCGCCGCCGCATCGGACGAAACATGACAGCGGCGGGTGGGCCCTATGGGAGAAGCTCGCCGCGGAGCATCCCGGCTTTGGGAACCCAGCCGCCTTCAATAGCTCGATCGCCGAATCTTGCTGGATATCGTTCACGGTCACGCAGGGAAACACGCGCTTCTTCGACCATATGGAATCCTTCACCGGAAACGTGGCGGGCACGGGCGGACTTGTGACCTTCAAGGATTCGAGCTGGTTGATGTCGGTGGTATTGGCGCATCAACCGCATTTCCCCGACCAGCCGGCGACGAGCCGGGTGTTCTGGGGGTATGCTCTGCACCCCGATCGCATCGGCGATTTCGTGCCAAAGGCGATGTCAGCCTGCTGTGGGGAGGACCTTCTGATCGAGCTATGTGGCCATCTCAATATCGACATGACAGTCTTTGAAACGGCAAACTGCATCCCCTGCCGGATGCCCTATATTACGAGCATGTTCATGCCGCGCTCGAAAGGCGAACGGCCGTTCCCGGTTCCCGAAACGACGCGGAATCTCGCCTTTGTCAGTCAGTTCGTCGAAATACCCGAAGATGTCGTCTTCACCGTCGAATATTCGGTGCGGGCCGCGCAAATGGCGGTCTATCAGCTTCTCGGAATCGATGCGCAGATCCCGCCAGTCAGTCACTACGATCGATCTGCCAGGGTCAATCTGAGCGCGGCGATCAAGGCATTCCGCTAGAACATCGCGCATTCGATCGAGCAGGCCAAACGCAGGCATCACGTTTCCCTGGTGCGCTGCGCGCGGCACTGAAATGGCTACGTAACAATCCCAATTCGGCGCGAAGGCACCATGCCCTACCGACGCGACAGTGCCATCCACCGAGGGCGAATGTCGGGCCCAGGACGGGCTCGCGATATTGGCGCTCGCGCCTTTATTGATCTGCGCGGATTATTCGAATGGAGACCGACCAGCATGACCGCACGCGCAAAGCTAAACTTCTATGATCGCGTTCTTCGACCCGATCCATCGCGCACCGTCGTCCGTCCTTTTGAGCCGAATTATCCCAGAGATTTCGACGGCGGCACGTCCCGCACCCAGGAGACTGTCGATCTGATCGTGGCGCTCGATGAGGCTGAGTTGGCGCGTCAGCTGAAAGGCGTCACACTATCCCTGGACGAGAACCACCGCGACGTCGATGCGATGTTGCTTCGCCGGTTCAACGAAGTCGCCAGCGGGATCGCGGGTGCCGATCGTATCAACGCCAAGCAGCGGCGATTAATAGGCGCCTACTGCAGCGAAGAATTTGCATATGAGGCCGCCGCCTTGTTCAACCCAAGCGCCGTGCTCCATCCCGACCAGTCGGGTCTGCCCGAGGGCACGCTTCGTTTCGTGATGTCGCTGCGAGGCATCGGCGAGGGGCATGTATCTTCCGTGACGTTCCGCACCGGCACCTGGACGCCTGGCGGCGCACTTTTGGTCGATGATCCCAGCCCGACATCGGTATCGCCCCTCATCGATACATGCGGGAGAGGGGAGGGCATAGCAGCACGCCTGTGTTGCGCCGGCAGTCGCACGATCTCGGAGACAGTGCTTTTCCCGGTCCTGCCGAGCCAAACGCAGGGTATCGAGGATACGCGCCTTGTTCGCTTCTGCGAGGATGATGGCAGCATCAGCTACCATGGTACATATACAGCGTTCGGCGGTGGCCAAGTGCGATCGGAATTGCTGAGCACGGCCGATTTTAGATCGTTCGAGATGCGCGTCCTGACCGGCCAGGCCTCGAGTGGAAAGGGCATGGCCCTTTTCCCTCGCCGCATAGCGGGAAAATACGCCATGCTTGGGCGTCAGGACAGCAAGAACATCTGGCTTCACTTCTCCGATGAACTGCTTAACTGGGCAGGTGGCGAAAAGCTCATTACACCAAAATTCCCTTGGGAATTCGTCCAGATGGGCAATTGCGGGTCGCCGATCGAGATTGACGAAGGCTGGTTAGTGATGACCCACGGCGTTGGTACGGTCCGCAACTATTGCATTGGCGCATGCCTGCTCGACAAGAATGACCCATCAAAGCTGCTGGCGCGCACGCCGCGCCCGGTACTGGCCCCGAGCCCGCACGAGAGGGACGGGTACGTACCCAACGTCGTCTATAGCTGCGGTGTGATCGTTCACGATCGAACGATGTTACTACCCTATGGGGTGGCCGATAGCTTCACTGCCTTTGCTACGGCCTCGATTGATAACCTCCTAAGTGTGATGGAGTAGGTCACTCGAACTGATTGGGAATTGCAGACTGTTCGAGCGGTAGATGCCGTTCAAGGAAGACGAACGTCAATTCGGGGCGGCCGCGCGTCGTTTAGCGATGTTGGCTGTGCACAGGGGATACCATGCCATAGCAATCGGATCAGGGTTTGAGGCAAGCGAGAATTGCCATCATCGCGGTCCGGGTCTCCGCCACGTCTCGCACGGGGATTACGTCGATTCCGGCTGTGCGAACGGGATCATCGTTGCCACCGGGATAGATCGCGTCTCCCATGAACAGCATAGCCGACTGCGGAATGCCGGATTCCTCGGAAAGACGGCGCATTCCATAAGCCTTGTCGATGCCTTGGCGAGTAATGTCGATGGAGGTTGATCCCCCCACGTTGACGGACAGCTCGGGCAGTCGTGATCGAAGCGCTGCCTGCAGTGCCTTGCGCTTGGCGAAGTCGGGATCCCACGCTTTCTTTGCGTCGAGCGGCGCCTCCTGTCCAAGTCCAGAGAAAGTAATCTGGCTCCCGCGGTCCTCGATCCGCTCACCCCATGTCCTCTCGTCCGGAAGGCCCACTTCCCATGGGGCCAGTTCAAACGCCTGAAGAATGCGCCTGCGCTCGTCGGGGTCGAATACATCAGCATAGACCGGCTTCCAGGCATCCGTGAAGCGGTAGAGCTTGGTGCCCGTGGTTGGCATGATGAATAACTGACGGACGTCAGCTCTGATGGGCAATCGCGACACGACTTGTGCTTCGAACTGAGGCCAGTCGCCACCGGAGATCACCGCGACGCCGACGAGATCAAGCAGCTTGGCAAGCAACTCGGCCGTTTCTTGGCCTATAGGCTGTTTGCTCTCGGCCAGGGTGCCGTCAAGGTCGAAGGCGATAAGGCGCTTCATCGGTGGACTCCAATCAGGGTGCTGTCGCTCGGCGGATAGGCGGCGCTCGAGCGATCGGGTTCGATATTCTTCAGGCGGACGGTAACCGGTGCGACGGTTGTATCGAGGATCGCCTGCACGATAGCCGGCTTTGACGGCCCTCCGAACGCGATGAACTTTTCCAAGATGTCGCGGCGGATCCGCTCTTGGCCAGGCTCGATCATCTCGAAGCCTCCATCAGGATGATATTGTCTATCGCTTGGGCAGCGCCGTCCTCCTCGTTCGACAGGGTCACCTGGTCAGCGGCGGAGCGGACCGCATCGGGACCCTGCCCCATCGCAATCGAGAGGCCGGCGCGCGCGAACATCGGCAGGTCATTACGCTCGTCGCCGAGCACGGCAACGTTGGCGAGCGGTACGCCGATCGCGGCTGCCAGCGCGGCGACGCCATCGCCCTTGTTGGCCTGGGGAGCGGTAATGTCGAGATAGTAAGGCTGCGAACGGCCGACAGTCGCAAACTGTCCGAGCGCTGCCGCGATCTCGCCGTCAAGTCGCGCGAGCAATGCATGGTCACCGCTGACGCCGACGATCTTGTCGGGATGAGCGAGCAATGCCGCGAAGTCGTCCTTGATTATCGGCTCGATGCTTGCCGCGCGCCGCTCGCGTGGAACATACACATCGTCGGTTGCTTGGGCATACCAGAGGCCACCCGAGAACAGCCACGGCGTGACGGCCGGGTGCTCAAGCAGGGCGAGTGCTCGCGCGGCGCATTCGGGCTCAAGTTGATCTGCCGAAACGACAGTCCCGTCGGGCCGGACGATCGTGCCGCCGTTGAAGGCACCGATGACGCCTGTGAGCTCCAGCCGTT
Source organism: Sphingomonas sp. TF3 (assembly GCF_003985085.1). Taxonomy (NCBI): domain Bacteria; kingdom Pseudomonadati; phylum Pseudomonadota; class Alphaproteobacteria; order Sphingomonadales; family Sphingomonadaceae; genus Sphingomonas; species Sphingomonas sp. TF3. The sequence goes on from NZ_RWKS01000022.1 coordinate 56,665, forward strand.
TCGCGATCCAGAGCATGCCGCTGGGCGGGCGGGCACTGATCAGGCTCACCGCAATACCAGCCGTCCTGGCCCTTCCAACCGCAGAGATCACGCCGTCGGAGAGGCTTTTGTCCTGGCGGAGGAGCGTGCCATCTATATCGGAGACGATCAGGCGAATAGGGCCGCTCATCCAAGGTGATGCCAGCGTCGATGCGCGCGGTGCATCAGCGCATCTGCACTTTCGGGGCCGGCGCTGCCTGCGGCGTATCCCTCGGGGGTGCCTTGCGCCCACAGATCGAGGAGCGGCTGCACGGCGCGCCAGCCACCTTCGATCTGCGCGGCACGCTGAAACAGCGTCTGGTCGCCCGATTGCACGTCATAGAGCAAAGTTTCGTAGCCGGTCTGGTGGCCCACGTCGAAATGGTCCCGGTAGCGGAAATCCATGGCGACCGGCGCAGTGTTCACGACGAGCCCAGGCCGCTTGACCACAAACTCAAGGCTGATGCCCTCGTCGGGCTGAATTTGCACCACAAGACGGTTGGGGGGCAGCCGGTCCACCACCGTCTCCTGGAAAAGCGCCAGCGGCACGTCGCGGAATTGGACGACGATCTCGGTATCACGGGTCGCCAGCGCCTTCCCGGTGCGCAGATAGAAGGGCACGCCCGACCACCGCCACGTCTCCACGTGCAACTTGAGCGCGGCGAAGGTCTCCGTGCGGCTGGCAGGGTCAACGTCGGGCTCATCGAGATAGGCGGAAACGGCCTTGCCAGCGATGGCGCCGGAGCAATAGCGCCCGCGAATTGCCTCGGTCGGGTCGATCGGGCGGATGGCGGCAATGACCTTCTCTTTCTCCGTCCGGATCGCATCGGCATCGAAGCTGATCGGCGGCTCCATCGCTATCAGCGCCAGCAGCTGGAAGAGATGATTGGGAACCATGTCGCGCAATGCGCCGGTGGCATCGTAGAAGCTGCCGCGGGTGCCGACGGTCACCGCCTCGGCCGCCGTTATTTGGACATGATCGACGTAGCGGTTGTTCCAGACGGCTTCCATCATGGTGTTGCCGAAGCGTGTGACCATGATGTTCTGCACGGTCTCCTTCCCAAGGAAATGATCGATCCGGTAGATCTGGGACTCGCTGGCGCGGGAAAGGATTTGCCGGTTCAGCGCCTGTGCAGAGGCAAGGTCGGTCCCGAACGGTTTTTCGATCACGACGCGGCGGAAACCATCGGTCTCGTTGAGCAGCCCTTCATCGCCGAGCTGATTTACGACGGTACCGAAGAAGGCCGGCGCTGTGGCGAGGTAGAAGATCGCGTTCCCGGTAAGTTGGCGGCCGAGAGCCTGATACATAGTCGAATCGGCGAAATCGCCCTTCAAATAGCGGATACGACTGCGGAGCCATGGCCAGTTGGCATCGTCCTTCACGAATTCGTCAAGCGCCTGGCGCAGCTGCTCGTCGTCGCTGTCATGATGGCTGACACCGACGAGCGCCATGTCCTCATTCAGCAAGCCGGCCCGAGCGAGGTTAACGAGCGCGGGTATCAGCAATCGGCGGGCGAGGTCCCCAAATGCGCCGAAGATAACGAAAGTAGCAGAGGGTGCAGTCAGAGCATCGCTCATTGCGGCATCTCGACATGGCCGCCGAAGCCGAACCGCATCGCCGAGAGCAGCTTGTCGCCGAACGTCGTGTCGACCCGGCTGCGGTAGCGCGCGAACAGTGCCGCTGAGAGCACGTAGGCAGGGACCGCCTCCTCCATTGCCGCCTCGATCGTCCAGTGACCCTCGCCGGAATCCGCGACCTGGCCCGAGAACTGCTCCAGCATTTGGTCTTTGGCGAGCGCCGTCGCGGTCAGATCGAGCAACCACGACGAAATCACGCTGCCGCGGCGCCAGACCTCGGCGATGTCAGTGAGGTTGAGGTCGAAGCGCTCGTCTTCCGGCAGCTTGGCGGATGACTTGCCCTTCAGGATGTCGAACCCCTCGGCATAGGCCTGCATCAAGCCGTATTCGATGCCGTTGTGAACCATCTTGACGAAATGGCCCGAGCCGGCTGGACCGGCATGGATATACCCCTTCTCGGCACGGGTGTCCTCGTTGGGACCGCCGCGATCCGGTGTGCGTGCGATCGTCCCAAAGCCTGGTGCCATGGCCTCGAAGAGAGGATCGAGACTGTCGAGCGTCGCGGCATCGCCTCCGATCATCATGCAATAGCCTCGGTCAAGGCCCCACACACCGCCCGAGGTGCCCACATCGACATAGTGGAGCCCTTTCATGGCGCACAGCTTCGCCCGGCGGATGTCGTCCTT